>JBMNNQ010000038.1:0-11925 GCA_050942615.1 Dethiobacteria bacterium
ATCCGTATATGTTTTGTGTTATAATAAATTCATAATGCTTGGGATAGGTTTAAAAAAGCCGTTTTAAATTATTAAACGCAGGAATCCAGAGTTTGAGAGACTTATTTGCCAGTTATTGTTTGTCTTTCCTGAATGATGGGTATTGCTCGAATTATCTTAATCTTGCAAGTAACGTATGCTGTAAACTTCTATCCTGAGTAAAGGCCATGCTGGTTCATGGTTGTTTTCAAAAAGGGTAAAGGCGGTGAAAAGGTGCTGGAAATTCGTTTTCATGGTAGGGGAGGACAGGGGGCTGTTACGTCAGCGGAGCTTTTTGCCCAGGCGGCAATTATGGAAGGAAAGTATGCACAGGCCTTTCCAAGTTTTGGGCCTGAACGCCGGGGGGCGCCGGTTGTAGCTTTCTGCCGAATAGATGATCGGCCGATTTTTTTAAGAACGGAGATCAACAAACCGGATATTGTTATGGTATTGGATCCTTCGCTTTTAAGTGTGGTGGATGTAACCTCCGGGCTAAAAGATGGTGGGATTCTGATTATCAACTCCGAAAAAGAGCCGCATCATTTCATGTTGGAAAGACTGGAACAGGCGGCGACAATAAATGCGACCCAGATAGCCCTTGATATTTTGAAGCGGCCGATTACAAATACTGTTTTGTTGGGTGCACTGGCCAGGATATCAGCCGTTGTCAAAATGGAATCACTTATTGATGCAATTGAGCAGCGGTTTGACGCTAAAAACGCGGCGCGCAATGTGCAGGCTTTGCAAAAAGCTTTTGCTGAAACCCTGATTCTCAGTAAAAACGACTGCAAGCCGGAAAGTTTAAACAGTTTTCAGAAATATATAGCTGCTGCTTCAACCACAAGGGAAGGTACCCCCAAAGCAGATTCTGAATATTTGTGGAACGAGCTGCAGCCGGGTTTGGTGGTTACAGACGTCGGGAACGCCAAGTCTTTCCGAACAGGCGACTGGCGGTCGTTTCTGCCGGTGTTAAACAAGGAACGCTGTATCCGGTGCGGCGTTTGCTGGGTTTTTTGCCCGGACATGGCTTACCAGCAGGATCAGGAAGGTTATTATCTTGTTGATCTGGATTACTGTAAGGGTTGCGGCATCTGCGCGCAGGAATGTCCTGTGGGGGCAATTCACATGGAAATGGAAAAGGAGGCGGATGCTGTATGAAAAAACGTGTAGGCATGGAAGTATCCTTTGCTGCAGCGGAGGCAGTTAAATTGTGTAATGTTGATGTTGTTGCCGCCTACCCGATTACTCCCCAAACACACATTGTGGAACGGCTTTCAGAATATGTCGCCAACGGCGAACTGGATGCCGAGTTTGTGCCTGTGGAATCTGAACATTCTGCGATGAGCCTGTGTGTTGGCAGTCAGGCGGCGGGTGCGCGTTCATTTACCTGCACAAGTTCCCAGGGGTTGGCGCTGATGAGTGAAATTGTCTATATCGCCTCATCCATGCGGCTGCCCATGGTGATGATGCTGGTGAACCGTTCCCTTTCCGGCCCGCTTTCCATTTGGAACGATCACAGCGATGTCATGTCCATCCGGGATTGCGGCTGGATTCAGCTTTTTGTCAAGAACAGCCAGGAAGTTTTTGATCATGCTTTTATAGCTTACAAGATTGCTGAAAACCATAACGTTCTTTTGCCGGTGATCATCAACTTTGACGGGTTTATCCTTTCCCATATGTTTGAGTCAGTAGAGTTGATGGAACCCGGTGTTGTACAGCAATATCTGCCTCCCTATGAACCAAAATATGCGCTGCACCCGGATCGGGCGCTAACCATGGGGACCTATGGCATGCCGGCGGTTTTTACAGAGGCTAAAAAAGCGCAGGATGAAGTTTTGCTGGCGTCTTATCCCCATATTCTGGAGGCCTGGAAGGAATGGGGCGACTTAAGCGGCCGCCACTACCATCCGGTGGAAGAATTTCTTACCAAGGATGCAGAAACAATTTTTGTGACCTTGGGCAGTTTTGGTGAAACAGTGGGTGAAACTGTCAAAGCCCTGCGGGAAAAGGGCCACAAGGCCGGGCTGTTACACCTGCGCCTCTGGCGCCCGTTCCCCTTTGATGCTTTTTGCCAGGCTGTTCAAGGTGCCCGGAATTTGATTGTGCTCGACAGGGCTGTTTCTTTTGGGGGCCCAGGCGGGCCGGTGGCCAGTGAAATCAGATCTGCACTTTATAATATGCAGGAGAGGCCTGGGGTTTACAGTATGATCGCCGGGTTGGGGGGCCGGGATGTAACCGTTCAGGACTATATACAGATGTATGAAAAAGTAACGGCGGGGAAAGCCCCTGCGTATGAAATTTTTGGTGTTAGGGGTTAGTGTGGGTTACGGTGTCTTGAGGCCAACGCTCAGGATGGGGAAAAGAAGTTTTGGTGTTGAGAAAGGGTGGAAAAGATGAATGATGCCAACGTTTATGCTGTAAAAACATTGACTAAAAAGGAGTATTTTGCTCCTGGCCATCGTTCCTGCCTGGGTTGTGGTGAGGCCCTTGCTGTACGCCTTGTGCACAAGGCTTTGGGACGCAATGTGATTACTGCTTCGGCAACAGGGTGTATGGAAATTGTTTCTTCCCCGTTTCCCTTGACCTCCTGGGAAATACCCTGGATTCACGTGGCCTTTGAAAATGCGGCGGCGGTAGCCGGCGGCATAGAAGCAGCGCTCAAGGTTTTGCGGCGTAAGGGTAAAATTTCAGACAAAGAAGTATCTGTTGTAGCCATGGGGGGGGATGGCGGTACAGTAGATATAGGCCTGCAGGCTCTTTCAGGGGCTATGGAACGGGGTCATAAATTTTTGTATGTTTGTTATGACAATGAAGCTTATATGAATACGGGTGTGCAAAGATCTTCAGCGACGCCCTTTGGTGCCCACACGACAACCTCCCCGGCGGGAACGGTTATCCCGGGACAGGTTACCTGGAAAAAAAATATGCCGGAAATTGCTGTGGCGCATAAAATTCCTTATGTGGCGACTGCAACACCGAGCTATCCACTTGACCTTGTAAACAAGATCAAAAAAGGTATGGAAGCTGATGGCCCGGCCTACGTTCATATCCTGAGCGTTTGCCCGACAGGTTGGGGGATTGACAGCGGGGAAACGATTAAGTTTGGCCGTTTAGCTGTTCAGACCGGATTTTTCCCACTTTACGAGGTGGAAAATGGAAAATATAAAATTACTGTGGACTTTGAAGAACTAATGCCCCTGGAACAGTACCTGTTGCCCCAGCGGCGTTTTCGTCATCTTGCAGAGGATACTTTGGGCTATATTCGGGAGCGCGTTTTAGAACAGTGGGAAGAACTGCAAAAACGCTCTGCTGAGTAGGGTTGCCTTGGTTGCCTCAGGGTCCGGTTTGACAGTTTGGTGCCGGGGCCCTGCCAGCTTGCTTTAGTCTGTTTTTATTTGTACCAGAAAGTAGGGAAGGGAAAATGGAAGTTAAGGAAATTGATCAGGTTATGGAAAAGTACGGTTCTGATCCTGCTGATATTTTAGGAATTTTAATGGATATCCAGGAAAAAGAACGCTATCTGCCCCGGGAGGCTTTGGATTATCTGTCCCAAAAACTTGATCTGCCCATGACCCGGCTATATCGCATGGCCACCTTTTATGAAGCCTTGAGTTTAAAACCTTTGGGGCGCCACCAGATTCATGTCTGTATGGGGACAGCCTGCCACGTGCGGGGTGCAGCGCGGATCCTGGATAAACTGGAAAGCCAACTTTCAATCAAACCCGGTGAAGTCACCCCGGACTTGAAATTTGGACTGAAAACTGTTAACTGTGTGGGCGCTTGTGCTTTAGGGCCGGTGGTCCAGATTGACGGGGAATATCATGGCAACATGTCGGCACTTAAAGTTGAACGTATGTTAAAAAAATATAACGGTTTAGAAAATAAAGAGGCCGAAAAATAATTTTGGCGGGTTTCTTGAAGACCGTGATTTTAAAGAGTGTAAAGGAAAGAGGTGGCCCTGTGTCCAGGTTAAATTCGGTTGGCGAACTGGAAAAACTTCGTGCAGAAATATTGAAAAAAAGAGATACCGGCAAGCCCTGCATTACTACCTGTTTGGGTACCGGCTGTCACGCCTATGCCAGCTATGATGTTTATGATGCGCTGGCGGAAGAGATCGCCGCGCGTGGTCTTAAGGAAAAAATTGAACTGAAGGGTACCGGTTGTCACGGCTTTTGCGAACAGGGGCCCATTGTGGTGATTTTCCCCGGTGAAACCTGCTATTGCCGTGTGCAGCCGGAGGATGCTGCAGATATTTTAACAGCTTTAATGGAAGATAAGGTTGTCGATCGCTTGCTCTATGAAGATCCTGTTTCCGGTCAAAAATATGAACGGGAAGATGAAATTCCTTTCTATAAAAATCAGAACAGGTTGATTTTAGGCCAAAACAGGCTGATCGATCCTCAAAATATTGAAGATTATTTTGCCCAGGGGGGCTACAAGGCCCTGGCCAAGGCCTTGACGGATATGACACCGGAGGGTGTGCTGGCAGAGGTCAAAGCAGCCAACCTGCGTGGGCGCGGCGGCGGCGGGTTTCCAGCGGGTGTTAAATGGGAAACTACCCGTCAGGCCCCGGAAAAAGAAAAGTATGTGGTTGTCAATGCTGATGAAGGTGACCCCGGCGCCTACATGGACCGGAGCCTGCTGGAAGGCAACCCTCACCTTGTTTTGGAAGGTTTGATTCTGGGCGCTTATGCGATCGGTGCAGCAGAAGGTTTTGTGTATGTCCGCCAGGAATACCCCCTGGCAGTTGGCAACCTGAGCCGCGCTGTAGAACAGGCCCAGGCATTCGGGTTGCTGGGTGAAGATATTTTAGGTTCCGGTTTTAATTTTGATGTCAGGATTAAACGCGGTGCAGGGGCCTTCGTTTCCGGTGAATCCAGCGCACTGGTATCAGCAATTGAAGGCCAGGTTGGCGAGCCCCGGCCCAAGCACATCAATACGGCAATTAGTGGCCTGTGGGGTAAACCGACCAATCTTAACAACGTGGAGACCTGGGCCAACGTTCCCTTTATTATTGAACGCGGTGCCGCCTGGTTTAACGGCATCGGCAATGAGGACAACAAAGGAACCAAAATATTTTCTTTAGTGGGAAAGGTGAATAACACCGGCCTGGTAGAGGTCCCCATGGGTATTCCCTTACGCAAAATTATTGAAGATATCGGCGGGGGTATCCCCCAGGGTAAGAAATTTAAGGCTGTACAAACCGGGGGCCCTTCCGGAGGCTGTATTCCCGAACAGTACCTGGATACCCCGGTTGATTTCGACCGCCTGCAGGAACTGGGATCGATGATGGGTTCAGGCGGTATGATTGTGATGGATGAAGGTAACTGCATGGTCGATGTAGCCAAGTATTTTATGAATTTCCTGAAGGATGAGTCCTGCGGGAAGTGCACAAGCTGCCGGGAAGGCACGAAAAGAATGTATGAAATCCTGGAGGCGATCACCAAAGGTGAAGGCCGTGCAGGGGATATTGAACTGCTGGAAGAGCTGGCCTGGGTTACAGAAAAGTCTTCTCTTTGCGCCCTGGGCCAAACGGCGGCCAATCCGGTTTTAAGCACCTTGCGTTATTTCCGGGAGGAATATGAGGCCCATATCAATGAAAAAAGGTGTCCGGCAAAGGTCTGCAAAGCGTTGATCCGTTATACGATTGATCCTGAAAAGTGTGACGGCTGCGGGCGGTGCCAACGGAATTGCCCTGAAGGGGCGATCAGCGGCGAACTTAAGTCACCGCTGGTAATTGACACTGACCGTTGTTCACGCTGTGGTATTTGCCTGGAGGTATGTCGCCGCGATGCGGTGCTAGTGGAATAACCGCCAAGAATAGAATAAGCATTGATTAAAATAATCTAAAGGGTATGAGGGTAAAATGGTAAATATAACGATTGATGGTCAACAATTTCAGGCTGTAGAAGGCCAGAATGTACTGCAGGTGGCATTGGATAACGGGATTGAAATTCCCCATCTTTGCTATCATGAAAATCTTTCTTCCTATGGCGGCTGCCGCCTTTGTCTGGTGGAGGTAACCAAAGGGCAGCGGACAACATTGACAACCTCCTGTACCTATCCTTGCCTGGAGGGCATTGTCGTCCGCACGGATACCCCGGAAGTCTTAAAGGCCAGGCGGCTGGTTATGGAGCTGCTTTTGCCGTTGGCGCCGGAAGCGCCGCAAATACAGGCGTTGGCACGGGAAATGGGGATTAACGAACAGCGCTTTACGGAGGAAGAAGCAGACAATTGCATTCGTTGTGGCCTTTGTACCCGGGCCTGTACCGAAATGGTTGGTGCCCAGGCGATCACTTTTTCCGGCAGGGGATACCGGCGGGCGGTGGAACCTCCCTTTGGGGAAGAGGCAGTAGATTGTATCGGCTGCGGAACATGTGTTTATATCTGTCCCACCGGCTGCATTGAAATGCAGGATCGAGGTACACAAAGGACACTTCCCAAATGGAAGAGAACCTTGGAATTAAAAAAATGTACGAAATGCGGCTGGCCCTATATCCCCTTGGCCCAGATCGAATTTGCCCGGCAAAAAGGACTGGAACCCCCTGCGGCGGACTGGTTTGATCTTTGCCCGAACTGCAGATAGCTGTTCAACCACCTTTCCTGAACCACGGGGTAACCGCCGGTTGCAGGGAAGGTGGTTTTTATCTTGTAATATAAACAGGAGTTGAGCTGTGCGGAAGAAACGTAAAATAGAACATCTGCAACTCATTCGTAATCTAACTGACGGGCCGGATACAAACGGCTTTGAGGATATACACTTTGTACCAAATTGTTTGCCCGGCATCAGCCCGGGTGAAATTGATACGGCCACAGTTTTTTGCGGGAAAAGGATGAAGGTACCTCTTTTGATCAATGCCATAACAGGTGGTGTCTCCGAGGCTGTGGCTATTAACAGGGCCTTGGCCCGCGTGGCCCGCAGGCTGGAAATACCGCTGGCGGTAGGTTCCCAGGCAGCCGCCTTGCAGGATAAAAGCTGCCGCCCCAGCTTTACAGTTGTACGGGAAGAAAATCCGGAAGGGTTTATCCTGGCCAACCTCAGCTGTGCGGTTTCTGTACAAGAGGCCCTGGAAGCAGTGGAAATGATCAAGGCTGATGCCCTGCAGCTTCATCTTAATGCAGCCCAGGAAACGATGATGCCCGAAGGTGAGGGCGATCTTTGTTTCCATAACTACAGGCAGAAGATCAAACTCCTGGCCAAAACATTACCCGTGCCGGTTGTGGTCAAGGAAACGGGCTGTGGTATTGCCCGGGAACAGGCGCGTGAACTTTTGGATACGGGTGTTGCTGCCTTGGATGTCGGGGGCAAGGGAGGCGCCAATTTTATCTTGGTGGAAAGTTGTCGCAAAAGCCGAAATCCCGAGCAGCCTTTTTCCCGGTGGGGCCTTTCCACTGCGGTGAGTTTGATCGAGGTGTTAAAGGTTGCCGGCTCGCAATTAGACGTTGTGGCTGCCGGTGGCATACGCAATGGGTTGGAGGTGGCCAAGGCGCTTTGTTTGGGGGCCAAACTGGCGGGGGTTGCTGCTCCTTTGGTCCGTAATTTTTACAGGCAGGGCGAGCTGGCGGTGGAAGGCTATTTATTACAGTTAAAAAAACAGTTACAGCAGGCGATGTTGCTGCTCGGTGTCTGTAACTGGGCTGAATTGCAACAAAGACCCCTGGTAATCTTAGGTGATACAGGCAAGTGGCTGGAAAAAAGAGGGCTGGATCCCGCTTGTTTTGCCCGGCGAAACCCCCTTCCAGAAATTGGGGATAGCCCGTAATACTGGAGGTGTGTTGGCCAATGGTTTTGCATGAAAAAACATTAAACAGCAAAGAAATTTATGATGGAAAAATATTCAGGGTGCGTCGTGATCGGGTTCTCTTACCGGATGGCAGTGAAGGGTACCGGGAAATAGTTGAACATGGCGGTGCTGTGGCAATTGTCCCCCTGGTTGATGAGCAGGTCTACCTGGTGCGTCAATACCGCAAACCAGTGGAGAAGGTGCTTTTGGAGATACCTGCCGGCAGGTTGGAAACGGGGGAAAGCCCTGCAGAATGTGCGCGGCGTGAGCTTACCGAAGAAATTGGCTTTTGGCCCCGCCGGCTACAGCAGCTGGCTTTTTTTTATTCTTCTCCCGGTTTTACAAATGAAATTATCCATCTTTACTTGGCACAGGATCTGAAAGTTAAACAGGCTGTCAGGGACGCGGGTGAATTTTTGGATGTGGTAAAAATACCTCTTAAGGAGGCGCTTAGAAAGGTTGCCTGCGGGGAGATTTCAGATGGTAAAACCATGACTGGTTTGTTAATGACGGCTTGCCGACTGGCAGCGGTTTCCCAATAGGGGACAGTTTTGTTATAATAGACTTAAAACTAAAGGCGGGCGTCGGCAAGATTTTTGTAAAAGCATTTTTTATAAATAACGTTCTAAGAAATATATAATATTATTAAAGGAAGTGAACAGATGAACGCTACCAGGCGGCGCGCCTGTTTGGACAATATGACCCCGTATGTACCAGGAAAACCGATTGAAGCTGTTAAACGGGAATTGGGAATAAATGATGTCATTAAAATGGCCTCCAATGAAAATCCTTTAGGACCTTCTCCCTGTGTTTTAGAGGCCATCAGGGATTTTTTGCCCCAGGTTAATTTTTATCCTGACGGGGATTGTCACAATTTAAAAAAGGATTTGGCAGAACATCTTGCTTTGAAAAGCAAGAACATAATTGTGGGCAACGGGGCGGATGAACTTATTTTTTTTGTAGGGGCCACCTATTTGGACCCCGGGGATGAAATGATCGTGGCCCGTCCCTCTTTTTCAGAGTATGAATCGGCAGCATTGCAGATGAATGCCCTGCCCGTGCCTGTTTCCTGCAGGGAATTTGCTTACGATCTGGAGGCCATGGCTGCGGCTGTGAACAAGAATACAAAACTGATCGTGATCTGTAACCCCAACAACCCCACCGGCAAGATTGTCACCCACGCCGAGCTGGAGGCTTTTTTAAAGAAATTGCCCACTGATGTGCTGGTAATTATTGATGAAGCTTATAAGGAATACGTTACAGATTCTTCTTACCCGCGGAGCCTCGAATTTTTAAAAAATGATCACAATGTCCTTATTTTACGGACCTTTTCCAAAGGCTATGGCTTGGCCGGCCTCAGGGTGGGTTATGGTTTGGCCCCGGCTACTGTAATTGCCGACCTGAATATTGTCCGCCCACCTTTTAATGTTAACTCCGTGGCGCAGGTTGCCGCCCGCGCTGCACTCAGTGATCAAGAACACCTGCAGGCCGTCCAGGCTCTGAATAACCGCGGTAAGGAATTCCTGTCCAGGGAATTCGAGCGGCTGGGCCTTTTTTATTTACCCACAGAAACAAATTTTTTCTTTGTTGAGGTGGGGGTTGATTCCCGGCAGTTATTTGAAAAATTGCTGCAAAAAGGTGTTGTTGTGCGCAGCGGTGACGCCTATGGCTTTCCACATTTTATCCGGGTATCAATTGCAACAGGGGAACAAAATACCCGTTTTATTAAGGCCCTGGAAAAATCCTTAGAGGAACTGTCTTCTATTTGACAAAAATCTGTCCCAACTTTTCCTTAAAAACATGCAGGTTTTCTTCCAATTCGTGGGATATTACTGCCAAAAAAAGGCTGGTAACTTTGTTTTGGGCTTCTGCTTCCTGCAGGATTTCTTCTGTAATTTCACTGCCCGCCTCGATCAGGAGCCGGCCTTCGCTATCCCTGATAGTATAGTTTGCTTTTTTATGCAGGATATAATTTTTCATTTTTTCTCTGGATTCCCGGGCCAATTCCCGGCCTTCGCTGGAAATTTCCTTTTCCAGGTGGTTCCAAATTTCCCTGGCATTTTGAAGCAGATCGCGCACCTGGGGAATTTTTTCTGTGGCCTGTTCTTCTTTTAGGGATTCTCTTGACACTGTATCTGCAGCCTCCGGTTCTGCTTGTTCCGCCTCTGCCGTGTGTTCCTCTTTTAAAAATCGCTGGTAATCAGGCACCGCTATGATATAGTCTTTACCTAAGTTGATGACACCTTCAATGGTCAGATAAACGTTTTTATTTGTTTTTTCCTTTGCCCGGGTTTCCGTTAACAACAGGCTTTCAATTTCACCTGTTTGCACGGAAAAAGTAAAGTCTTGCACCTTGGCAACGTAATCACCGCCGCTGCTGATTACTGTGCTGCCTGCAAAAGTGTAATCCCGGGAGTCTTCTATCCGGGTTTGGGTTTCTGAGTCCAATGTATCTTCTTTGTCCTTGATAATAAGAACATCCTTGCCGACATTGTAAATTTGTGCATAGGGTATCACCCGGGGCCTACTACCCCTTAGAAAACTTTTTTCTCCCACTGCCAGTCCCTCCACCTTTTTCCGGGCGGGGTTAATGATCAATTCCTGAACCTTACCCAATAAGGTGCCGTCTTCCAGGCTGACTACCGGGAAACCTTTGATTACCTTTGCATGCATGAAAACGCCTCCTTTTTTTTCTATTCTTTATCTTTTATGAGTTCTTTATACCTGTTATTCTTGTTATACCCAAGGTTTATAACCGGGCCAAGCCTAAGATAGCATATTTTAGGCAGGTTACAACCGGAAAGTTGCTTTTTAAAAGGGCAAAAGATATAATTATGTTGCTAAAGGCTTGAATTTGGCTTAAACATTACAGGTTAATCAAACAGTTTACCTTTACTGTAAACCATATTTTATATGCAGGGGTTTGTATTGCCGCCTGTTACCTGCTTGGAGTGGAAATTATTGTTGACGGTTAAAAGCAGCAGCGAGGAGATGACCAGGAAATTAGGCTGTTTTTTAGGAAAAATTGTCCCGCCCGGAACGGTGTTGGCCCTGAGCGGTGAATTGGGGGCGGGAAAAACGGTTTTTGCCCAGGGGGTCGGTTTAGGGCTGGGGGTGGCAGAAACAGTGAACAGCCCTTCTTACGTATTAATGAACATTTACTGCGGGCGTATGGAATTCTACCATTTTGATTTTTATCGCCTGGAAGAGGAAGAAGAACTTTTTGAGTTGGGGCTGGAGGAGTATTTTTATAGTGAAGGGGTTACGCTGATCGAATGGGCCGATAAGTTTCCGGGGGTTTTGCCACCCGATCGGCTGGAAATAAAAATGCTCAAAGATGATCAGGATCTGGAACGGACTCGTCTGTTATACTTCACACCGCGGGGCAAACTTGGTGTATTTTTCCTCAAGGAGTTGGGTAAAATTGCTTCTTTTGGCGCTTGATACGGCTACCAGGGTTTGCAGCGTAGCCTTGGGCGATGGCCGGACCATCCTAGCGGAATATTTTTTGAACAACAAAAGAACACATTCACAAGACCTGCTACCGTTGATCGTTTCCCTTTTAGAGGGTTCCGGTATACATAAAAATCAACTGGCAGGTTTGGCCGTAAATATAGGCCCGGGCTCCTTTACTGGTATCCGGATTGGCTTGGCTACCGCAAAGGGCCTCTGCCAGGGGCTGGGCATTCCTGCCGTGGGGGTGACGGGCCTGGAAGCTTTGGCGGGGGCTGCTCTCTTTTGCCCGGCGTTGATCTGTCCGGTTTTGGATGCCCGCCGGAACCAGCTATACACGGCCCTCTATCAAGGGGGAGGGGATGAACTGCAGGTGCTGCAGCCAGCTGCCGCACTTACCCTGCAGGAACTGCTGGCAGAACTGGATCGTTATAACGAAGACATTGTTTTTTTAGGGGAGGGCCTTGCAGCATTCAGTCCGGAACTAAGTGCAGCACTGGGAAAAAGGTACCGGGAGGTGCCTGTTTCATTACAACAAAACCATGCTGCATTGATTTTACAAAGGGGTCTAAAAATCTGGAAGGAAAAAGGGGGGCTATCCCCTGCAGCCCTAAAGCCTTTCTATCTCCGTCTGCCGGAGGCAGAAAGACGTTTACGTGCAAAGAGGCCG
>JBMNNQ010000029.1:0-15274 GCA_050942615.1 Dethiobacteria bacterium
GGTTCCAAATAAAGTTCCCCGTCAAAATCCCGCCAGTCCCCCGGCAGGGGAATTACCTGATCGGGGGCATCAAAAAAAGGCTCCAAGGTTACCTGAAAGTCTTGCAGTTCTTTCCAGGAAAGGTCTGTTTTTAAATATGGCGACACCTTGGTAATGGTATGGTAAAGCGCCATTTTTCCTTTTTTTTCAACCAAAACCTTAAGCAGATCGTCAAGAAAACCGAACCGGTGCAAAGCATTTTCCAGGGGTTTATCCTCTGCCTGGCCCTGCTTAAAATAATTATAGTAATCCCGGCCCTTTAAAGCATCGCCCCGGGAAACAATCCCTTCTTGGGTATCAGCCAGTGCAGAAACACCCCCGTAGTTTATTTCCAAATAGTGGTGAACCGGGGCATCAAAGAACAAGGCTAGCTGTTGAACTAGAAGTTCCGCACCACCTTCGTTGTAAAAATGGCTGGGAGTGTAAAAAGATTGAACTTCTTCTTCCCCATCATTGTTCCCTACCGTGAAATTTGTACCATTTTCGTTATCCAGGTGATGAAGCAAAACTTTCCCGGGGATAAAAACCGTATGGAAAGGGGCGCCCGTTGCCGGAAAATTAATAAAAAACAAATCCTCAACGGTTGCCTTCCCATTATTTCCTTCCAAGCCATAAAGGAGATAATTGGTCCCGGCGTCCTGTGAAGCCCGGTGTAAACTTTTTGCCCAATCCGCCTTATTCTGCAGTGCTTGGAAGGATCCCAAAAACCGGACCCCGGCAACTGCTACAACGGCTAAAAAAATGAAGGTAAGCAGGTAAAAAAGCCGTTGTCTCTGCAAATATTTTTTTTTCTTTTTCCTTTGTCGAATTGAAAAAGTAGACCTCATTACTGTCAGGCTCCTGATTTTTTTCCTTTATGACAAAATTAAAGAATTACGAAAGGCAATGGAATCTGGATGCAAAACCTTTTTCTTTTCCAGAATGTGTTTTATAGTCCGCTCCAAAGCGTTCAGAAGCGCCTGATTCAAATTTTCAAATGCTGTTTTTCGGAGATCGTCCACTCCGGGGTAGACTCGTCCCGGTTCGATATAGTCTGCCAAGTATACTATTCTGGCCAACAGTGAAATTCCTGCAGCACCGGTGGTATGGACCCTGATTGCTGCCAGGACCTCTTCGTCTTCGATTCCCAGCTCATGCCTGACTAACCAAGCCCCGACGGGGGCATGCAGCAGCTTGGGTTCCTGGAAAATCAGTCCATCACCCAGGGAATGTTCCAGGGCAACCTGCCGCAACACCTTTTCAGGATAGATTTTACCATAATCATGCAATAAACCGGCCAAAGAAGCCTTTGTTTCGTCCACCCCGTAAACCCGGGCCAACCTGCAAGCGCACTCTTCTACACCCCGGGAATGGTTAAAGAGGCGGCCACCGGCCCGTCTTTGTAAAAGCTTTCGAACATTATTCATAGCCATTTCAGGCGCACCTGTGTTATGTATTATTTGCCATGCAGTTAGACATCCCTTTTCCTCCAAAAAAATGAACAAATAATAATGAAAGGCAACTCTTTAAAGTTGCCTGTTTTCCCGCGGCTTGGCCTCATTAACAACCAGGCGCCTGCCGTCCAGCTCCACCCCGTTCATACTCTCGATCATTTTTTCAGCTTCTTCTTCATTGACCTCAACAAACCCGTAGCCCCGGGAACGACCGGTTGCTTTTTCTGTGATAATACGGCAACCTAATACTTCCCCATGTTGGGCGAAAGCCTCACGTAAACCGTCTTCAGTGGTTCCCCAGGGAATATTGCCTACATAAAGGGTCTTTTCCATTTTTTCACCTCTTTTCTTTGCCACCATCCGATTTAAATTCATAATTCCTGTAGTATATTATGCGGTAGTCAAAACCTGTTTATACTTTGTTTTTCATTAACGTAAAGCCTGTTCTTATAAATATACTGTTCCACAGCTTCCGGAGTCAAATATTTTATTGTTTTTCCTTCAGCTACACGACGGCGGATAAAAGTTGATGAAATAGCCATCGCCGGTATTTCCAGCAGATGCACCTTTTGAATCACCCGGGGAAAAGCAGGCCCGAGGATATCTTTTAACTTGCTAAAGGAATATCCGGGACGGGAGGCGGCAATAAAAAAACAGGAATCCAACAGGGTTTCATAATTTCTCCAGGTGATTATATCTAAAATTGCATCCGCCCCTGTAATAAAATAAAGTTTCAACTGTTCCTTATAAATCTGAAAAAAACTGCGCACTGTGTCGATCGTATAAGAAGGTTTCTGACGTTCAATTTCCAGCCTGGAAACGGTAAAATAAGGATTGTCAACTACCGCCAGCATCGTCATCATGTAGCGGTGTTCAGCCGAGCTTATTTTTTGCGCATCCTTATGCGGGGGCGCCCCGGCCGGTATAAAAACGACATAATCCAGGGCAAACTGCTGGCGTGCCTCTTCGGCAGTAACCAGGTGCCCAATGTGAATGGGATCAAAGGTGCCTCCCATAATACCTAAAGTTAAAAATTCACCGCCGGGTTTGGGCAGCAGAAAACTCATCCTCTATTCTTCCCTTTTATTCAGGTTTTTAAGGTAAATAGTTAAATTCCATTTTACCGATGCGGACAACAGCACCCTCTTGGATTTTCAGCCTTTGCAGTTCCCGTTCCACACCCAATTGTTTCATAGCCACCTGAAAACGACGCAAGCCCTCCTGGCTGTTAAAATCAGCCCGTAAAACGGCTTTTTCAACCTCGTCACCTTCAACCAGGTAGGTTTCCCCCTGTACCGTAACCTGCAGTTCCCTTGCCCGTACCGGCGGCAGGGTTATCACCTCGTCCTGATCATAACTTTCTTCCGGGAAAAGAGCAACCCTTTTCCGGACATGTTTGTATAGTTCTTCCAAAAGGGCCTTAACTCCTGCCCCTGTCGCTGCAGAAAGGGGAAATAACGGCATATTGCCAACCTTTGACCGGAAATCTTTTAAATTTTCCGCAGCTGCCGGCAGATCCATTTTGTTGGCAGCAATTACAGCCGGCTTGGCCTGCATTTCAGCACTGTAAAGCGCCAATTCTTTTTGCAGGCTGCAGAAGTCTGCATAGGGATCACGGCCGTCAACCCCGGCCATATCGATCAGATATAGCAAAACCCCCGTTCTTTCAATATGCTTTAAAAAACGGTGTCCCAGACCCGCACCATGGTGCGCGCCGGCAATAATTCCCGGCAGATCGGCAGCAACAAAGGAACGCCCTTCACCCAAATAAACAACGCCCAACTGGGGAACAAGCGTGGTAAAAGGAAAATCGGCAATTTTGGGTTTTGCCGCAGAAATACGGGCCAGGAACGTTGATTTGCCGGCGTTGGGGTAGCCGACCAGCCCCACGTCAGCCAGCAGCTTCAGTTCCAGCAGCAGTGTTCGTTCTTCCCCGGGTTCCCCGTTTTCAGCAAAATCAGGGGCCCTGCGGCGGGAAGTGGTAAAACGCGCGTTACCCCGCCCCCCGCGCCCTCCTTTGGCCACCAGGACCCGCATTCCTTCCCGGCAAAGATCGGCCAAGGGTAAACCCTCTTCATCTTTGATAACCGTGCCCACAGGGACTGAGGCGTACAGGGGAGAACGGTTTTTCCCATGCCGGCCCTTACCCTGGCCGTTTGTGCCGTGGGAAGCATGCAGGTGGGGGCGATAGCTCAGATCAATCAAGGTGGTTTTTTCACGGGTGGCAATCAGCACCACATCCCCACCGTTGCCGCCGTCGCCACCGTCCGGCCCCCCGCGGGGAACAAATTTTTCCCGCCGGAAGGATACCACACCGTTGCCGCCCCGGCCGCCTTTGACAAATATTTTTATTTGATCCACAAACAAAGTAATCACCGCTCCACCATTTTGAAAAAACCCGGGAACAAACCTCCCGGGTTTTAGTTTGCGGGATAAACACTAACCATTTTTCTGGTTTTGCCCAACCGCTCAAAAGCAATGCGACCGTCAATCAGAGCATAAAGTGTATCATCCCTGCCACGGCCCACATTCACACCGGCATGAATCCTGGTACCCTTTTGGCGTACCAGGATACTGCCTGCGGAAACATCCTGTCCGCCAAACCTTTTTACACCCAGCCGTTGGGAATTACTGTCACGGCCGTTGCGGGAACTGCCCCCGCCCTTCTTACGGGCAAACAACTGTAAATTAAGTCTGGACATTTTAACGCCTGATTACACCGGTTAACCAGGCTCATCCCTCCTTCCTGAAAGGTTTATGGTGCTGATTTTTCTTCGTAATAAACAAGATGAGCAGGGTAGCTGCGGGCTGCTTCTTGAAGCCCCAACAGCATCGTTTCTATTAATAGAAAATATTTATCTGCCTTTTTTCTTTCCATGCCCGGTGGGGTGGAAATGAGTAGGCAGCCCTCTTTAATGATAACCGGCAGCTTCAATTTAACCAAGTCTTCTAGTGCAAAAATTACTGTCTGGGTCAACATGGAAACACCGGCACAGACAATATCGTTTCCCGGCGGGGCAAAAAGGGCATGCCCCTTGACTTCTACCCTGGTGGGTTTACCGCTGCTGTTTCTTTTAACCTTTACTCTAATCAATTGCCAGGCCCCGCTTAGCCGGCCGGGAGTTCAATCCCTTGGATAAGCACCTGGGTAAAAGGCTGACGGTGTCCTTGTTTTTTCCGGTAATTCTTTTTAGGCTTATATTTAAAGACAATTATTTTTTTGCCCTTTCCATGGGACAATACCCGGGCAGATACCTTGGCACCTTCAACATAGGGTGCACCCACCTGCATTCCATCCTCATTTTTAACAGCCAATACTTTCTCAAAAATCACTTCTGCACCAATCTCGGCCGGCAGTTTTTCCACTCTGCAGATGCTGCCCTCCGCCACCCGGTATTGTTTTCCACCTGTTTCAACAATTGCATACATGGCTGGACCTCTCTTTTAACCAAACTCGCCGTGCAAGGTAATTTTACCAAACAGTAAAATTTTCTCCCAAACCTTGAGCGTGCGGTAAACAATGCGTAGCAATTTTAGCATATCGGAAAAAGGTTGTCAATTCCATGCCCTTCATTTTCCTGAAATTTCTACAGAGAACCAATCATAGTCTGCCCGGTTCTTGTAAACCGCAAAAAAACAAAAACCCGCAAGAATTTGTTTAACGGGTCCCGGGGGGGGCTGACAGGCTACAGGCCGGAACAATCAATTCAAGTGCCTAAACCGGCCATAATTTCGAAAAAGTCGGGGAAAAAAGCCTGCACTGCATCTTTCCCGCTTACCACCGATTCACTTTCAGCAAAAAGTGCCGCCGTTGACAAAGCCATGGCCACAGAGTGATCGCCATGGCTGATACAACGGGCGCCGGCCAGTTTGGCTCCACCCCTGATTACCAGCCTGTCTGGAAACTCTTCAATTACAGCCCCCATTTTCCGCAATTCCCGGGCAAGCATCTGCAGCCTCTCTAACTCCCAATGCCGTAACAGGGAGATCCCCTTTATAATTGTATTTCCGGCAGCCGCAAGGGCAACAACCATCAAAACAGGTATTTCCTCCACAAGCCGCGGTAACATTTCCCGGTTTATTTCCAACCCTGTTAATGTTTTACCCCCTTTCACATGCAGATCTGCCACCAGTTCGCAGCTATATTCCCCGTCGTTCAAAACATTGACCCGGGCCCCCATTTGCCTTAATACAGTGAGAAAACCGGTCCTGGTGGGGTTTACACCTACTTTTTCAACATAGAGTTCCCCATCCGGGGCCATAGCTGCCGCCGCCATAAAAAAAGCGGCAGCTGAAAAATCGCCGGGCAGGCAGAACTTTTCACCCTTTAATATGCCGGGGCTGTGCAACCGGAGATGGTGTTCGCCCGGCTTTTTAATCCCAGCCCCCAGGTAACACAGCGCCCTTTCAGTATGATCCCTGGTACCGTAAGGATCGATAATTTCCGATACCCCCCTGCTGTAAAGAGCAGCCGTCAAAAGTGCGGATTTTAATAAAGCATCCGGTTCAGGCAGGGCAAAATTAACGGGCAGCAGATCGTATCCCCGGATAGTCAAGGGCAAAAACCGGTCATCTTGCCGGCCGCTGACAGTTGCACCCATCTGCTGCAAGGTTGCAATAATCCACTGCAGGGAACGCCTACGCAGTACACTGCCCCCTGTGAGGGTAGAATAAAAGGGCTGCCCGGCCAGAAGACCCGCTAGGAGGCAGGCCGTTGCCGCCGAGTTTTCCACATCCAAAACATTGTCCGGTTCTTGAAAACCGTGCAGCCCTTTGCCTTTTACTTTAACATTTTTTCCTTCGCCTTCGATTTCCACCCCCAACTTTTTTAAGCAGCTCATAGTAGTTGCTATTTCCCCGTTTGCCGGCAAGCCCTCAATTTCGACTGCATTTTCCGTCAAAGAGGCAAAGAACAAGGCCCTGTGTGCAATCGACAGATCGCCTGGTACCGTCACCTGCCCTTCGATCTTCCTCACGGGGCTGATTGTACTTTCCATGCTCATCATCCTTTTTTAGGGTCTTTGCATTAAGTTAAAGATTAGGTTCAAGCCTGACAACGCAGTTTTTTAGCTGCAGAATTATTAAAGACTAGCTCTACCGGCGCACCCCAACCGGAAAACACTTCATTATGGGAAAGAATGGCAAACTGCCTTTCCCGGGAAGCCCGGTCCAGTATTTCTTGAATATTTTCCAACCGCCCGTCATCCGAACTGACAAAGGGATCATCAAAAATAAATGGCAGCTTAAAGTTTTCAGCCAGCAGATCGGCCACGGCAAACCTCAAAGCCAAGTAAAGCTGATCCTGTGCCCCTTTACTCAGTTGTGTGATCTCGCAAGGCCGTCCCCCTTCTTGCACCTGCAAATAGAATTTTTCGTCCAAAGTTATACGCCGGGCTTTATTCCGGGTAATTTCCCTGTAATATTTGGTAGCTTGTTCCTCTAAATACTGCAGGTAAGAACTTTGATAGCCGGCAATAGCCGCCGTCAATTCTTTATGGGCCACAGCCAAAGCCTCACTCAGTAACTGCACTGCTTCTTTGTTTTTCCTTAACGCAGCCAATTCGGTTTCAACCTGCGCTATATTTACTAAGTCACGCCCCTGAAGCTGCAGCTGCTGTGCCCGGATCGCCTCCCGCTTTTTTTGAAATTCTGCACTGCGTTTTTCCAATACTTCGACTTCCCGGGCCAGGTCATCCATACTCTTGATAATTTTGCCGACATTTTCTTTTTCTTCAACTTTGGGCAGACCGGGGTACTTTTCAATATGCTTTTCCCACCTGGCAAAATATTCCCGTGCCTGTAGCTCTGCTTCACTTTTTTTATCATTTAATTTTTCCAGCGAGGCAACCTGGTACTGTTTTAAAATAGCCTGCAGGGCAGCATTTTTCAAATCAAGTTTCCTTTGAACAGACTGCCGCGCCGCCCACCGTTCCCGAACTTTCTGCAGGTTTCCACCGGCACCTGCCAAAATTGGCTGTATCCCGGCAGCTGATTCATCAAATTTTTCCTGCAGCCCGGAGAGGCGTTTTTCCTGTTCGTTTTTCTGTAAAGTTGCTGTTTCCAGTTCTGTACCCAATTTTAGGATTCCATTTACCAGAGCTGCATATTCCTGTGCCTTCATTTTCAATTCCTCCCATGCAGGAAGGTCTGCTTTTTCCAAAACATTTAGCAGTTCATACACCGTTGTGTATTCCCCTGCAGGGAAAAAGATCTTTAAAAAATATGCTGTTTCCTGCCACCGCTCTGCCAGGCCTTCGCCCCGGGGATCGGCTTCAGAAACTTGTTGTGCAGAGCAGCTAAAATTTTCCCAGGCATAACGGTTGGTTTCTTGCCGGATACGTTTTTTTTCCTCTGACAGCTGTTTCCATTGACCAAAAGCTGCCTCCAAGTCAGGAAAAACAGCAACAAATTTTTCTGTCATTTCTAAAAATCGCTGGTATTCCAAGGTAGCCTGTTGAAAGCCAGTTTCCAGTCTTTTTTGTGCTGCAATACCCGGCAGCTGTCCTTTTAAAGCCTCTAAACCTGCCTTTTCTTCCCGGTACTGTTTTATCTTTTCTGTCAGGGCGCCCAACTGGGCGGGACCCGCCATGGAAAAGCTGCCCAGCACAGCGTCCAGCCTGGCAAGTTCCTGCCGGCAGCCGGCAAGTTCGCCGGCAGTTTTCCGCAGCTCTTTTTTGGTATTGGCATTCAAAAAAACAGAAAGTGGTCTTGCCCCCAAAAAACCGGCAAGGCCGCCGACCAATGCGACAACAACTCTAAGCAGGGGATCTGTAAAAATAACGGCCGCAGCCACCCCCGCCACCGTAGCAAAGCCGAAAGTGCAACACAAACGCAATGATATAGAAGGAATCAGCTTTTTTTCCAGCTGTTCCACCCTTTTTTCCAGAACACTTTCCCGCTCCCGGGCAATAAGTTTTTGTTCAGCGGCAGCAATTTTCTGTTCTGCTGCCGCTTCATTAGCAATCTCTTGTTCAAGATCCTGAAATTTTTCCTTGAAGGCATGAAGAGCCCGGGTGTAGCCATCCTGCCCGACACGGGCCTTTTCCAAATCTTCTGCAGCAACCTGTTGCGCTCTCTTTAACCTGCTGTCTATTTGGGTATAGCTTGCCAGAGCCTCCTGCTCTGCTGGCCCTGCCTGTTGAAAAAGGCCATAACGGGTAGCTAAAACAGATTCTTTGTCTGCAATTTTTTTTAAATTTCCCTGGAAAACGGACCACTCCTGCAAACAGGCTGCAGCATTTTTCTGCATAACCTGCACCTGGCCTGCAGGATCGGCCCCCAATTCTTCCCAGCGGGGAAATTCGGTCAGCCTTTTTTCCAACCTTGTTTTTTCAGCCTCTTTAACCTCTAAAAAATGTTGCAATTCCCTAAAATTTTCCTGGAAGCCCCTTTTTTTCTCCTCTAAAATAAGGAGCTCCTCCAAAAGGCGGCCTGTTTCTTCTCCCGCCTCCTTCAGTTCCGGGTACTTTTCATCTAAAAGCTGCAACAATGCCGTACCTTCCTGTTGCACCATGGCCGCCTCTTCATCGGCCCGCAGAAGCTGTCTATAATCCCGCAGTGCACTTTGGTAACTTTCCTGCAGTCTTTTCCATTCCGACCAGGCTTCCTGGACCCTTCTTTTGTGGCGCCAGTCCTGCTGTGCAGCAGCACACTGTTCTTCAATTTTTTGCAGTTTTTCCTGGACTTCTTCCAGAGAATCCACTGCCTGCCGATCTTTGTCTAAGCGCTCCTGCAAACCGGTTATTTTCCTGGTGATAAGTTCCAATTCTCGATCTTTTTGCAGGTTACGGGAAGTAACACCCAGATCGGCAGTATATTTGGTCCATTCCTTTAACTCTTTTTCCAGCGCCTTCAAAGCCCTGCCAAAATCGACACCACCGCCGGAAAGAAGCTTTTGGACCTCCCGGCTTAAACTTTTCAGTTCCGGCAGAGGCTGTGTAAGGTAAAAGGTATTGACAAAAAGTTCCCGGGAAAACAAGCCGAAAGTTTCTTTAAGTTTGTTTTCATAGGCCGGATGCGGCCTTTTGGCATTGGGATTATGTGTGCCTTCTGCTAAAACCGTCTGCATCTCCCCGCCTGCCCCCAATTTCGCAAAACAAACCCTGTTTGTGTCGAAGTCACGTTCAATTGAAAACCGTTCCTTGTTAACAGTAAACTCCAGTTCGCCCGTGCAGGCAGCAGGGTTTTGCCAATTTCTATAACAGGCAAGCCCAAACTTGGCGGGATCACTAACAGCCGGCAGTCCAAAAATCACGGCAGTCAACCCGGCAGCCATGGTAGACTTGCCTTTTTCATTTTCTGCAACCAGGTTGTTTATCCCTGGTTGGAAATAAATATCAACCGCCTCCCGGTAAGGGCCAAACCCTTGTAATTGTAATCTTTGAAAGACTATTTTTTTTCCGGCCATTAATATTATTCACCTCCTTGAAAAACAGCCAGGCCTTTCAATAAGGCTAATTTCAAGACCTCTTTTTCCCGTTCTTCCTTTGCTTCCTGCATGCGGTTCAAAATTCTTTGGGTAAACGCACCCCTGATTGTATGTTCACCGCTAAATTTTTCAATCTGCGACCAGTCGATAAAACTGCTTTCATCTACTAATTGCAGGTAAAAAAAATCATCCCGCAGCTCGTCCCGGGCCTTTTCCACATCTACTGCAAAGCGGGGAGTTCCCTTAAACCGGATCTCCATAATTTTTTCTGGATCACTTTCGCGGCGGCATGCCGCAATTACCTCCTTTACACAATATAACGTGGAGATATCCAGTTCTGCCCGTACATGTTTTCTGACAGCGATCGCCGGCTTTTCCAGGGATACCTTTCCCTGCTGGAAATTAACTACCGTAAGGTGTCCCACCCCTTTTTCCCCCAGGCTCTTGCTTTCCACTGCCCCGGGGTAAACAGCCAAAGTTTCGCCCACTTTATGTTCCTGAAAACTGTGCAGGTGGCCCAGCGCAATATAGCTGTAATTTGCTTTTGCCAGTTCAGCTGACTTTAAGGGCAGGCTTCTTTCGCCGGGGTTCCAGTCAAGCGTGCCGTGAAAGGCACCGATATGTAAGCCCTCTTCCTGTTCACGGGGAAAGTCCCCCAGTGAACTGACCCTGGTAAGCCCCCCGGTATAAGCCAGGGAATAGATCCAAACCGGTTGCCCTTTAATGTCCCGCCGGGCTACCAGCGCGGGCATGGGGTTTTGGACAAGAATACCGGGCCATTTTTCTTTGTTTACCCGGTAGACAGAGTCAAAATAAGATCTTTCATCATGGTTGCCGGGCACTGTAACACAACAGATACCGGCACTCTCCAAACGCTGCAGCTGTCCGATTACGGCCCGTACCAGCTTTTCTTCCGGACGGTGTGTTTCAAAAAGATCACCGACAATCAGCACCAGATCGATCTCCTGGGCAGGATCCAGGGCAAAATTTGCAGCTTTTTCCAATAGCTGATCACGCTCTTTTTGACGAATGGCCGCCTGGGATTCATCTAAATAAGAGGGCTTGTACCCTAGATGCAGGTCGGCGAGATGAAGCATACGGAGCATTTTGTTTTCAATCCCCCCAAAAAATTTTAAAGAACGCTTAACATGTAAACTGTCCAGACGCCAAAACTTTGCAGGCCTGGTGACAGGAAATACACTATTAGTTCATTAATTCCACATAAACCATAATTTCCCTGCAGGTTTCCCCTCAAGGAGTAGATAAAAATTTATAAAAGATTAGAAAGTAGTCAGATAAAGAATCAGGTTCTTTTCATTTTCAAGAAGTTAATTGAGGTTAATAATGGGGGATAGGTTGCCACCAGGCAGCCCGCCTATTCCCAGACAGCAGAAAATATCTGCCGGGCAGTCCCCCGCCTGCAAAAAAAGGAACTGCCCGGCTAAAAATAAACAGGAAAAGGCGCTACCGGTTGATCGTTACTGTTTTAAGGCGGTTGTGCCAGTCCACATCTGCCCCTAAATACTGCGCCACAAAACGCAGCGGCACCATCGTGCGGCTTTTTTTAATGACGGGAACTGTATCGATCCTTTCCCGGGCACCGTTCACCTCAACCACCGGGCTGCCAATTTTTAAAAGCACAGCCTGCTTTTCACCGGCAATGGTCACTTCCTTGCAGGAAGCCTTCCAGATCACTTCTGCTCCCAAGGCCTCAGCAATAGCCCGCAGCGGGACCATCACCCGATCATTCTGGTCAATATAGGGATCTGCATCAAAAGAAAGGGCTGTGCCATCTATAAAAACAGCAATTTCGCCTGGCTTAAAGTCGTACTGGCTGAGCAGATATTTTTTTCTTTCTTCCTTAAAACGGTTCAACGCCGGGGCATAGCGTGCTTCAATCTGTTGTGGGGTCAGCCCCTGTTCCAGATAGCAGCCAATTTTGTCCGTGCCCATCACCTTGTCAAACATCACCGTAGTCTTCCCGCTGCTTTTAGGGACCTTAAAATTTCCCAGGGAATAACCGTAAGCTAAAGCGTAAATCCCGGTCCGTGCCGGGTTGAAGATGCCGTAGTCCGTAATTTTCAGCCTTACCCCCCCGGCTTCTCCCCTTTTTTCCGGCAGGAAAGTGATGCCAGGGAGCGCCGCCTTGTTAAGCAGGGCAGCATATTTTTGCGCATCGATGCCTTTGCCGCCAATCCACTTAAAATTGTCGGCCTGAAAGATGCCCGTCCCTTCACCCAAACCGGTGGCCATATAACCGAAAACAGCGTCCAGGTCGGGAATGCTCGGCGATGTTTGCACCCATTTCAGCCCCGTATCGCTAAAAAGCATCGCGCGGCGGTAACCTTCCATGGGCACAACGGTTAGGTCGGCCCCTATTTTCCGGTTAAAAAAACGTGCCAGCTCCCCGGCCGTCATGCCATGCGCCATTGGTAAATTATCAACACCGACAAAGGTAATCAACGGATCCTCCAAAACAGGGCCTTCTACAACCAGGCCCCCCAGTGGGTTCGGCCGGTCAAGGACGACAACCGCTTTCCCATATTTTTGGGCGGCAACCATACAGTAATTAAGGGTGGACATATACGTATAGGTGCGCGCCCCGATATCCTGCACGTCAAAGATCAAAAGATCGACATTTTCAAGCATCTTTGCTGTAGGCTGCCGCGTTTCCCCATAAAGGCTGTACACCGGAATACCCAACTTTTTATGAACATATGATTCTACGTACTCTCCGGCCTTGGCCTGGCCGTCAAGCCCGTGTTCGGGGGCATAAAGGGCAGTCAGGCGGCAGGCCGGATCTTTGGCAAGCAGCTCCAAGGTACTTTCACCGCGGCTGTTTACGCCGCTTTGATTGGTAACCAGACCCACCCTCTTGCCCCGGATTAAATGGGCATACTTACTTTGCAGCAGTTCGCTGCCAAGCTTAAACGGCTGTTTTACAGCACAAAAAGCTGTAGAAAAACTTGCACACAACAAAGCCACCACGACAAACAGGACTAACAATTTTTTGCGCAATTGTTTCCCCTCTTTTTTTTGCATATTTAAGGTATCTTGCCGCCTGTTTTTATACCTCTATTCATATAAACGTTTCAGCACGGGATAAGTTCCATTGCTGTCGTTGCAAATTCTGGGGGTAACTCCAAAAAAAGCCGGTTCCTTCAGACTGCCGGTTTTTATCTAAAGAAAAAACCCCCTTGGCAGGGGGCCCCCTCTAATAGTAACTTTGCTGTTTGTTGCGGGTAAAATTGCTGAACAGGCCTCAGCCTTTACCGGCAACCAGTGAATAATTCCCAACAGCCGGCCATTTGGCGCAAAGCCGACCATAAAGGCCAGGTTTTTATTGACCGGTATCTATATTTTTGCCTGTTTTTTCTAACTTAAGTACCCCCTGGCCAATGCCATTAAAAATTCTGCCCGGAAGTGAAGGCTGGGAATATCTATTCTTTCATTTCGGCCATGAATCGTAGCCCCCAATTCAGGATCGGCCTCCGGGGCCATATGCCCGATGCCGTAGGCGGGTATACCTGCTTCCCGTAAATAGCGGGAATCTGTAGCCCCGGTAGAAATATGCGGCAGGCAGGGCACGGTTTCACCTGTCAGTTTTTGCGTCGTCGACACCAGCAGCCGGTAAGGATCGGATTTTGCAGAAGAAAAGGTCGGGGCGACGAAGTTCCTAATTTCCATAGTAATGCCCTCACCAATGCAGGAATTTATTGCATCTGACACATAGTTCTGATCCTGCCCCGGCAGGATCCGGATATCTACGTCGGCCGTACAGGCATCTGGAACAATGTTGGTTTTACTGCCCCCCGCAACCGTGTTGGGAGAAACAGTCATACGGGTCATTGCCCGCAGGCTTTCGGCAAAGCTGCGTTCCCTGAATTTGTCCAGCAGCAGATCCACGTTGGCTTCACTTAACGGTTCTTCCAGCCCCTTGACACGCAACAGTTCCTCCAACAGAAAACGGACTTCCGGGATAAACTTTATTTCCGGTCGGTAGTTGCCAAGGGCAACCAGCGCCCGGGCCATTTTCAGCACAGCATTATCGCCCAGGGCGGGCACGGAACCATGGCAGGAATGCCCTGTAGCCTGCAATTTGCTCCAGGCGGTTCCCTTTTCGCCCACCTGTATAAAATAGATCTGCCGACCGTTAATTCGGCGGGGGCCTTCCCCGCCTTCATTAACAACAAAGTCAGCCCTGATTTTCTCCGGGCAATTTTTAAGCAGATACTGTACACCATGCAGGCCGCCTCTTTCTTCATCAGCAGTTGCAGCAAAGATCAATGTTCCGTTCAAGGCGGCAACATCCTGGGCCAGTTTTAAAAAAGCATAAGCCTGGGGCGCCAACAAACCCTTACAATCCAAAGCCCCCCGCCCAAAGACCATCCCGGCAGCAATCTCCCCGCCGAAAGGGTCGAAGTCCCAATCGTCTCCTGCCGGCACCACATCAGCATGGCTGAGAAACAGCAGCTTTTTTGTACCGGAACCAATCCGGGCAATAAAGTTCGCCCGGTCTTTTTCTCCTTCAATAATTTCACAAGGAACCCCCGCTGTTGTAAAAATTTCCCGCAAGTAGTGGGCCACCTTAAATTCGTTACCCGGGGGGTTAACCGTATTTAAACGGATCAGTTTAGACAACATCTGTTCCGGGGACGGGATCATAGACATCACTCCGCATCAGAAATATACATACTCTTTAAATTATACGGCTGCCGGTCATATAAAGAACCTGAAAAAGGAACTCCATGTACCTTCATAACCTCAAATAACATTTTGGATCACCCCGGGCTACCGGCACAACTAAACTACACTGTAGGACGGATTTTCCCGCCCCACCCCCTTTAAAGGTTGACTAAGCCATTAGCGCCAATACCCTGTTCATAATTTCACCGGCTTCCCCCCTAAGGGACGTATCGGCAATTCTATCCAAAGGTGTAGGCTCCCTGTTAATAATAGCCAACCTGGCGCCTGCATTTTTAGCAACTTCCGGCAAACGGGCGGCAGGATAAACAGCCAAGGAAGAACCGATGCAAAGCAAAAGCCTGCATTGTGTACATTGTTGCTGGGCCTCGTTAAGCACATCTACCGGCAAAGATTGTCCAAAAGACACGGTGGCCGGCTTCAGCAGCCCCCCGCACAGGAGGCAGTTCTCTATTTCCTTTTCTTCCTCCAAAAGTTGAAAAAAGTCCTCCCAGGGGGAGATGTTCCCACAGGAAAGACAGCCCACCTTCCACATCGTTCCGTGTATTTCCAGTACCTTTTCCGGGCTGTTGCCTGCAGCCTGGTGCAGTTCATCAATATTTTGGGTAACAACTGCGTTTACCTTACCCTTTTTTTCCATTTCAGCAATTGCCAAATGGGCCCTATTGGG
>JBMNNQ010000146.1:0-2782 GCA_050942615.1 Dethiobacteria bacterium
GATATGATTTTTATCACAGCGGGGATGGGCGGGGGAACCGGTACAGGGGGAGCCCCTGTGATTGCAGAAATTGCCAAGGGCCTGGGCGCTTTAACTGTAGGTGTTGTTACCCGGCCTTTTATTTTTGAAGGGCGTAAACGCATGAACCAGGCTGAACAGGGGATTTTAACCCTTAAAGAAAAAGTGGATACCCTGATCGTGATTCCCAATGACAAGCTGCTTCAGGTTGTAGATAAAAAAACCACTTTGATGGAGGCCTTTCGTATTGCTGATGATGTTTTACGCCAGGGGGTACAGGGTATTTCAGATCTGATTGCCATTCCCGGCCTGATCAATCTGGACTTTGCAGATGTGCGGACAATTATGAAAGAAACCGGAACGGCCTTAATGGGCGTGGGTATTTCCAGCGGTCAAAACAGCGCCCTGGAGGCAGCCAAAGCTGCAATTTTCAGCCCGCTGTTAGAAACCTCCATTGACGGGGCCCGCGGGGTTTTAATCAATATTACAGGCGGCAATAACCTGAGTCTGTTTGAAATACATGAAGCAGCCGAAACCATTTCAGAAGCTGCCGATCCGGAAGCAAACATAATTTTTGGTGCGGTAATTGATGAAACCTTCAAGGAGGAAACGCGGGTAACCGTTATTGCGACAGGTTTCGATAAAAAAACTGCCGATAGAAAAGAAGAACCAGTGTTGCGTTCCGGACTAAATGATTCTGACATCGATATCCCTGCTTTCCTGCGGCGGCGCAGATCAGGGCTGCAATAAAAACACGGGTTGGCAATAAATTGTTTTTAAACGGGATGTAATGTAATTGTTGGCTGTAAAAGCCGTTTGCAACTGCCTTACAGGCAGGAATGGTGCCGGTGTTTAGTTTTGTGAACCTTTTTTTACGGTAAAAAAAAATCCCCGGTGGAATATAAACAGATCAACAAAGGGTATAGGTAACCTATACCTTTTTATTTTTTTATAAGTGCCAAATTATAACAAAGTTTTAACTCCTTTCCCGTTATAATAGATGTGGTAAAGGTCCACCGCTCCAATATTTTTTCATAAAAGCGAGGTTGCAAACAAGCGGCCTTTATCTTTATGGCGGGAGGGGAAGATGTACCTTGATCTGGTAATGGCTTTGAATTTGGCGGTAAATTTTTTTCTATTATGGTTGACTGGTTTTATCACTGATCAAAAAAATATTTTAGTTAGGCTATTAGCCGGCTCTGCACTTGGTACAGCATTTCTTTTAATAATTTTTCTACCCTCCTGGCGGCCTCTTTATACTTGGATTGGTAAAACGCTTCTACCTCTGCTCATGGTTTTAGTTTCTTTTCGACCACGGTTATTCAGCCAGGGTGCCCTGTTATTATTAACCCTGTATATTTGTTCTTGCGTTCTAGGGGGAATGGTTTTTGCTTTTAGCTTGTGGGGGAAATACCCTTTGGATTTCTCAAAAGGTATTTATTACCTGCCGGCACCTTCGCTCTCCTACCTATTATTGTCCGGTGCCCTGCTTTATTTTGTAGTGCGCGTCCTGAAAGTTTTTCTGCTCGATCGATTTAATTTTAATCTGCTTACAACAAATATTAAAATTGAAATTTGCTTTTGTGGAAAAAGTAAAAAACTGTCTGCTTTTTTAGATACGGGAAACCTGTTGCGGGAACCTTTTTCCGGGTTGCCGGTTGCTGTTGTATCTTATGCTGTTGTTAAGGAACTGTTGCCACCGGAATTAGGCCGGTTCTTAGGCAACCAGGGCGATATTGACTGGCACCATTTCGAAAAAGTGTTGACAGGGGTTGGTGATGAAGCAAGGTTTTGTCTGGTACCTTACCGTACACTTCAGGGGAGGGATTTTCTTTTGGGTTTCAAACCGGAAAATACAAGGTTGTGGCAGGAAGGAAACTGTCTGGGGTCTCAACTAAAATTAATTATTGGTGTGCAGCCGGAACAGGTTCACCCTGCAGCGGAATATGAGGTGTTATTACCGCTGGAAATCTGGCGTTCGGCCAATAAACAAGAAGGTTTGAAAAAATGAAAAATTTTTTTCTGGAACGTTTAAAAATCAGGTTAACTTTTTTATATTTTAGCCGTAAACTTAGTTTTCCATATAGCAGAATTATAAACTATATAACCAGCAGTAAAGCGCTGCCCACACCGCTTTCTTCAGAAGAGGAGCATGCTCTTCTGGAACGTTTGAAGGTCGGGGAGGACAGCGAAGTCAAAGGGACACTGATTGAACGTAACCTGCGACTGGTGGTCTATATAGCACGCAAATTTGAAAACACAGGTGTAACTGTAGATGATTTGGTATCAATTGGCACCATTGGTTTAATTAAGGCTGTTAACACCTTTGATCCTTATAAAAAAATTAAATTAGCCACCTATGCCTCCAAATGCATTGAAAATGAAATATTAATGTACCTGCGGAGGAATAATAAACTACGGGCAGAAATTTCTTTTGATGAACCGCTGAATATTGACTGGGATGGCAACAAGCTTTTGCTTTCAGATGTTTTGGGCACAGAAAATGATCTGGTGGTGCGTAATCTTGAAGAAGAAGTGGACCGCAAATTGCTTTACCTGGCGATGGAAAAGTTGGCTTCCAGGGAAAAAAAGATTATGCAATTACGGTTTGGATTGTATAACGGGAAAGAAAAAACCCAGAAGGAAGTTGCCGACCATTTGGGTATTTCACAATCCTATATTTCACGTCTGGAAAAACGTATTATCAAAAGATTAAAAAAAGAAATTAAAAAAATGGAATAAAATTTTACAGTATAAAAAAAAT
>JBMNNQ010000030.1:0-15161 GCA_050942615.1 Dethiobacteria bacterium
GAGGTCATAACCGAAGGCCCAGGCATGTGCAGTATCCAGGCAAACCCCCAGGGGAGCCCCCGGCCCCAGGGATTGCAAAATCTTGCCGATCGTAATAAAACTGCCCCCCAAAGAGGTCCCTGCACCGGCTGTATTTTCCAGAAGCAGTTCCACTCCAGGAGGACATGCTGTGATCACTTCTTGCAGGGTGGAAATAAAAAGATCCACCCCTTCCTGGAACCCTTTGCCAACATGGCTGCCAACATGCAGCACGACATAAGAGGCCCCCAAAAGATGGGCGTTGTGTAAAGTCTGCTGCAGCAACCGGCATGACTGTTCATGAAATTCTTTTTTCTTAGCTGCCAAGTTGACAAGATAGGCAGTATGAACAACGAGAGGAGCGATGGCGCACTCCTGCAAAACCCGGCGGCGCCTGTCAATTTCTGCCTGTTCCAGCCGGGGGGCGTTCCAGGAGGTCGGGCTGCCGATAAAAACCTGCAGCGCCTGGCAGCCCAGTGCTGCGGCACGCTGCACATTTTTAACAAACCCCCCCTTTTGGGTCATATGCATACCAAATCGCATTATACCACCACTTTGTTATATTTTATTCAGTATAGTTCCTTCATAATCATAGCCACAACATCATCTAGCACAGCAAAAACCCTTTGACTTAAACCGACACAAAACCGGTGGCGTTCTTCGATTTCGATACAGATCACAACTATTTCCCGTGGCAATCCCGGTAAAGAGGTTTTTGCCCCCGGCTTTAAAAAAGGGTAAAGATTATAAGCATGGAGCGTTTGAAACAGTTTTTCCTGCAGCGCTTCATGGTCACCCTTTTTTAAAACATGGCGGTGAATAGTACCTGCCATGTCTTGTTCTGCGCAGGCGTCGATAATAATTAACTTTTCGGAGCCGGTTAACAGTTCCGCAAGCTGTTTTCCGGGGGTGCGCATTTCCTGGATTTCAACATTTTCCGGCAAAATTTCATTCTGCAGACGCCTTACTACATGAACACCAACGCCTTCGTCATGGGCCAAAAGATTACCACAGCCGATAATCCTGATTTTTTTCATCTCCAAATTCCCCTTTGTCTTATTTGCTAATTTAAAAAAATTCATGCACTGGGAAGGATAGCTATTGAAGATTTAGAATAAACCAACAAAATTGACCCTTTTCCACAATTGCACCCAGCTTTTTGTATAATTTTCACTTCTGAATGCATTCTCTTTTAAATTATATAATTATTTAGATATTTCTGCAAGAATTTTTTTAACCGCTTCTTTTGGAGATGAATGTCGAATGATGGGGCGTCCGATCACCAGGTAATCAGCCCCGGCTTTTAAAGCCTGTGCCGGAGCAAGCACCCGCTGTTGATCATCTTTAACCGACCAAAGGGGGCGGATGCCCGGGGTAACAATCAGGAAGTTTTCGCCGCATTTATCACGGATGGCTTCCGCCTCCCGCGGGGAAGCAACGACCCCATCCATGCCATTTTCGGCGCCCAGGGACGCCAAGTGAACAACATGCCGGGGCAGCTTATTTTTAATGCCCGCTTCCTCAAAAAGGGCTTTTTCATCAAAGGAAGTGAGGACCGTCACACCGATAATCAGGGGGGGGGTCAGGCCCTGCTTTGCTGCAGTTTCCCGGACGGCCTCCACCGTAGAACAGATCATTTCCCGGCCGCCGCTAAGATGTATGTTGAACATGTCCACACCGTAAGCTGTCACCACTTGCGCGGTGGAGGCCACCGTGTGGGGTATATCATGAAATTTCAGATCCAGGAAAATTTTCACGCCCATTTTTTTCAACGTCTTAAGGATACGGGGCCCGCAGGCTGTAAAAAGCCTCATACCCACCTTAAAATACCTGACCGGGGGGGAAAGAAGCCTCACCAGCTGATAGGCTTCCGCTTCATTGTCCACGTCAAGGGCTACGATGATCCGAGCTGCCGGTCCCTCTTTTTGGGTTTCTGCATGTTGTTTCAAGGTCCTGCCAACCCCTTCCCTATTTAATGATGTGCTGCACCCACGATTTCCCGCGGGCTGGAAAAACCCTCCTCTTTCAAGAAAGTATAAAGATTGTCTATCAGCCGGGGTATGGTACAGGGTTCGACAAAATTTGCCGTCCCTACGGCCACAGCAGCAGCGCCGGCCAGCATAAATTGCAGGGCGTCATCAAGGTGCATAATGCCCCCCATGCCGATCAGCGGCAGCCTGACAGCCCGGTATACTTCATAAACCATACGTACAGCTACCGGCCTAATTGCCGGCCCGGAAAGCCCGCCGGTGATATTGCCCAAAAAAGGGCACCTGGCAGCGATATCAATTACCATCCCCTGCAGGGTATTCACCAGGGAAAGGATATCTGCCCCGCTGCTTTCTGCAGCCCGGGCCAGTTCTGCAATATCTGTTACGTTGGGTGAAAGCTTGACAATCAGGGGTAAAGCAGTAACCCGGCGCACCTTGGCCACCAGCCTGCTGATATTTGCTGCCGTTGTTCCAAATTGCAGTCCACCCTGTTTAACATTGGGGCAGGAAAGGTTTATTTCCAGGGCTAAAATTCCCGCAACAGCAGAGAGTTCCCGCGCCAGGGTTATGTATTCTTCCTCATTTTCCCCGGCAATATTCACAATAACTGCCACTTGGCCGGCCCGCAGGCGGGGCAGTTCCCGTTCCAGAAAGCCCTCCAGGCCGGGGTTTTGCAGTCCAATCGCATTCAGCATGCCGGCCGGTGTTTCAACAATCCTGGGCGGGGGGTTCCCTGCCCGGGGTTTGAGCGTCAGGCCGTTAACCACCAGCGCACCCAATTTTTCCAAGGCAAAAAAGGGGGCGTACTCTTCACCAAAACCAAAGGTCCCCGCTGCCGCCAGTACAGGGTTTTTTAAAATCAGAGGCCCCAGTCGTACTTCCAAATCAGCCATTTTACCACTCCACCTCCTGCGCCGTGAAAACAGGGCCGTCACGACATACCATCCGGTAGGTGCTTTTTTCCCCCTGCCGGACGCTGACAGCACATCCCTTACAGGCACCCAGGCCGCAGGCCATCCTTTCTTCCAGGGAAAGCTGTAGGGGGAAATTCCAGGCCTCATTTTGCCTGGTTAACGCCTGCAGCATCGGCCGGGGCCCACAGGCAAATAGTGCTGCAGGCTGTAGGCCGCCATGCACAGCTTCAGCCAAAAGGTCTGTTACCCGGCCGTGGTAGCCGCTGCTGCCATCCTCTGTCGCCAGCTGCAGTGCGATTTCCCCGGGTAAAAATTTTTTGAGGGGCAGTAGTTCGGCACTGGAGGGGGCCCCGTAAAAGAGAATTACCTTTCTTTTTTCCTTAGCCAATGCCCGGGCGAGGAACAACAACGGCGCCACCCCGATACCGCCTGCCAAAAGGACAGCCGGCAAGGGGCCGGCAGAAACCTGAAAGCCCCTGCCTAACGGGCCCAGGCAATTTAAAACAGCACCCTTTTTCACCTTGCTCAAAAGGGCGGTTCCTTCCCCGACCAAGCGAAAAATAATTTTCAGTGTCCCTTTTTGGGGATCAGCCCCCGCCAGGCTGAAGGGACGGCGCAGAAAAGGGACCAGGCCTTCCCCGACACGGATATGTAAAAATTGGCCGGGCCGGGCCTGCACGGCAAGTTGCGGTTCCCGGAGCAATAAATAATAATAATGCCTGGCCAGCTCTTCAACAGATACTACACGGGCCATTAATAACACAAAATCGACCCCTTTTTATGCATTTCTATAAAAAAAGTTCTTCCCGGCGGGGAAAATCAAGGCTCAAACCCTTTACCTTGCCTTCCCACATTTTAATATCCCCGTCCACCATTGTCATCACAGGCAGACCTTGCAGGCGCCACCCGGCAAAAGGTGTACTTTTCCCCCGGGAGTAAAACCACCGGGCATCGACTTCCGTTTCCCGCTGCGGGTCGACTACCGTCAAATCAGCCGGTGAACCGGGAACAAGGGTGCCCCCCGGGACTCCCAGCAGGCGCGCCGGGGCACAAGACATGCAATTGACGAGTGCTGCCGGGGAAAGTATCCCCGGGACCACAAATTTTGTCCAAAGCAGGGCAAAGGCAGTTTCCAGCCCAACCACACCAAAGGGTGCATTTAAAAAATCCCCTTCTTTTTCAGAAGGGTGGTGGGGGGCGTGATCTGTAGCAACTATTTCAATAACCCCTTCCCTTAAAGCCTGTTGCAAAGCCTCCCGGTCAGCACTGTTCCGTAAAGGAGGGTTCATCTTGGCCGCGCTGTCAAAGTCGCCCACCGCCTCTTCTGTTAAAAACAGGTGGTGGGGGGTTACTTCCGCCGTCAGGGCGGCCCCTCTTTCCTTGGCCCATTTTAGCAGAGCCACACTTTGGCCGCAGCTGAGATGCGCCAGATGAAGTTTGCCTCCCACAGCCTCCTGCAGCAGTATCTCCCGGGCTACCATCACCGCCTCTGAAACAGAGGGAAGCACCGGCAGGCCCAGCCGGTAACCATGGCTGCCGGCGTGGACAACACCCCCTCCTGCCAGGTCAAGATCCTCACAATGGGAAATAATTGGCAGGTCCAAAACAAGGGCAAACTGCATGGCTTTGAGCATCAACCCGCTGTTCATCACCGGCCGACCGTCATCAGAAAAGCCCCGTGCGCCCTCCTGGGCCATTTCCCATAGGGGTGCAAGTTCTTTACCTTGCAGCCCCAGCGTCAGGGCACCGATGGGGCAAACCCGGGCCAAACCCGCCCGCCGGGCCCGTTCCTTAATAAAAGCAACCGTTTCTTTGCCATCCACCGGCGGAGATGTATTGGCCATACAAGCTACCGTCGTAAAACCTCCCGCTACTGCCGCCGCAGAGCCGGTAGCGATCGTTTCCTTGTTTTCACCCCCGGGCTCCCGCAGATGAACATGCGTGTCCACCAGCCCGGGGAAAACCAGCTTCCCTTTTATTTCCAAAATAGGGACGTCAACCGGCCCCAAAAAGGGTGCAACCGCCTCTATTTTTTTATCTCTGATCAAAATCTCTGCCGGACCCTCCCAACCGGCAGCCGGATCATATAAGATACCTCCCTTAATCAGCAAATCCATTTAAACCACTCTCCCGGCTACAAGTAAGTCGAGAACAGCCATGCGCACGTAAACGCCGTTTTGGACTTGTTCCCGAAAAAGAATTCTTTGTGGACAGCTGTTTTCCAACCTTTTTAAAGCCCGGGAACTTATTTCTATACCGATGTTCATCGGGCCAGGATGCATTAATAAAGCATTTTCCTTTAATAAGGCCAGCCGTTTTTCATTTAAACCATATAAAACAGCGTATTCACCAAGCGAGGGTAACAGCCCCTTTTCCTGCCGTTCCCTTTGTACCCGTAAAAAGTAGATGACGTCCCCCCTGGACAGCACTTCTTCCAGATGATATGACCGGTTGATACCGACAGGAACCAATGCCGGGGGAAGCAAAACCGGGGGTGCCACCAGGATAAGCTTGGCACCAAAAAGAGGTAGAGCATAAAAATGGGAGCGTGCCACACGGCTATGTAAAATGTCGCCAACCATGACCACTGTTGTTTCTGCAAAATCGATCCCCTTTTCCTGCAGAGTAAAAATGTCTAAAAGGGCCTGCGTGGGATGCTGGTAGCAGCCTTCACCGCCGCTGATCAAAGGCATCCCCGTTGACTGTGCGATTTTTTGGAAAAAACCGGGTATGCGATGGCGGAAAATAAGGGCCCCGGCGCCTAAGGAGGCCAGGGTTCTAATGGAATCTTTAATATTTTCGCCTTTTCCTTCGCTGGATATTCCGGGGTTGAAGCTTATAATTTTACCCCCCAGCTTATGGACGGCCAGCTCGAAGGATAACCGGGTGCGGGTGCTGGGTTCCCAAAAAGAAACGGCAATGTTTTTACCCAGCAGGGAAGAAAACAGCTTTCCATCCTTTTTTTTAAAATATGCGGCCCGCAGCAAGATCTCCTCCAGATCGTCCCGCGTAAAATCGTGCAGATTCAGCATATCCTTGGGCAACAAGGGCACCCCTCCTGACTGCTGCCGTAAAATTATTAGTCAAATCTTGTATCTCCGGGAAACCAGATACGGATGACGGCCTGAATGGCCAGGATATATGACACGGCTGTGGGAAAGTAGGCCTCCACTACGGTATCAAAAAGGATCGTGGAACGCGGGACAAATTCCTCCCCCCCCTCCCAAAGAATAAAAGCCAGTTCAATACGCGGCAAAACCGGTACCAGCACACTGGCATCCCCCTGATCGAGGCGTGTTCCGCCGTGTTGATACCCTAATTCCAAAAAGGTATCCTGCCGGTAATGATAACCCCGGGCCAAAGGTTCCAGGGCTTCCCTCTGAAAGGGCTTCCAGTGCATCTGTCCGCCCCTGAGTTCATGAAAAGAAAGCCAGCGTCCCCGCGCCGGCAAACCACTGGCTGTTGCCAGGTACTGTAAAATAACAACCTTTTCCTCATGCACCGGGCCCCCAGGGCGGGCTTTCCCTTCTGCATCCAGCCAATGAGCCTCTCCCCCGGGGTAGGTAATGCCCAGCGGAATATTACAGTATTTTAGGATCAGCGTGTCATCTTTAAATGTTGCACCGCTGCGGGCAGCCATTTCCTCAGGGTTTTGGGCTGCAAACCTTTGCAGAACCTTAGAAAGGGCATTTCTGGTACACAACATAATCCCTCCACTCAAAAAACAAATATTCGTCGCAAGTCTACCTTTTTCCTTTAATAAATATTATTTCCACCAAAATATTTACTTTTTTACACAAAAATATGTTAAAATAAAAATGGAATTACAGGGGGGAACATAATGCCTGGCAGAAGTAAGTTTTTTTCTTTCCTAATCATCGGCCTCACTTTTTTTTGTTGCCTTTTTTTCTTTTCCTCTTTAATTTTACCCAAGGAGGCTTCCGAGAATCAGGCTTCTACCCGTTTGCCCGGCTTGCAGGCCAACCAAAACAATGCAGAAAAGGCAGATGTAAAAACCAGTACTGAAGCAAATGCTGAACAGAATACAGGAACAGAAAACGAACCGGCCGTTACGCTGCCAAATCCTCTCCCGGCCGCAAACAATAACGCCCCGGAAGAAAGGGGGGAAGACCCCCAACAAGAAAATAGCACAGCACAGGGGGATGATGCCTTGTTTGAAAACCTGTCCTTTCTGCAGATGCCCTTGCCCGGAGCAAGCATAACAACCCGGGACTCCCAATTACCGGGGGCCCCGCGTGCCTACCGCCATGGCGTTCATGAAGGCCTGGATTTTTATGCGGGATACTGCGGCATTCCGGTTAACTTCGGGGACCCGGTTTTTGCAGCCGGGCCCGGCGTGATCTGCCGGATCGATCATGACTACGTAGAGCCTTCTGTTGAAAAGCGTACCACAATGCTCGCAAGCTGCATGGAGGCAGGGGGTACCCCTGAGGATATTTTGGACAAGTTGCGGGGCAGACAAGTCTGGGTCGCCCATTCTTTTAATACCACCACCCGCTATGCCCACTTGAGCGCTGTTGCAAGTCATCTGCAGGAGGGTGATCCGGTGCAGGCCGGTGATTTTTTGGGCAACGTCGGCAACTCCGGTACCAGTGAAGGTGCGCGGGGCGAAAAAACCAACCCCCACCTGCATTTTGAAGTCTGGCTTGAAAACGGTTTTTTAGGGGAAGGATTGACACCGCAAGAGGTAAGGAACCTTTGGAAGTCCTTGCTGGAGGGGTAATCAATAGCTGAAAAACCGGACCTGCCATCAAATATACACCTGTCTGTCTTTTATGCTGTGCCGGTGAGGGAAAGATAAACCCTGCGTTGCCGGGGACCATCAAATTCTGCAAAAAAAACAGCCTGCCAAGTGCCCAGGATCAGCTCCCCGTTTTCCACCAGCAGGTTCAAGCTGGACCCCAGCAGGGATGCCTTGGCATGTGCATCGCTGTTACCTTCGTAGTGTTCGTATTTTTGGTCATGATGAGGAACAAGTTTACGCAAAATGTAAAGCAGATCTTTGCTTACTGCAGGATCAGCCCCCTCGTTTACCGTTACCCCTGCTGTCGTATGGGGTACGAAAATAGTTAAAAGGCCTTCTTCCACATTGGTAGCCTGAATAAAATTCCTGACTTCTGCCGTAATATCCTTAAGTTCTTCCCTATATTTTGTATTTACCGCCAATGATTGCTTGTGCAAAATTATGCCAACCCCCCTTAAAAGCCCTTTTCCTTCATTATAAAAACAGGGCTTTATTCATCTATTCGTCCTCTTTCCTGGTAAGATAACGAAGCATATTTTGGTAGGCGCGATGTTCAATGTTCAGCACCCGGTTGATTTCCCGGTACTTTACAGAAACGCTGGAGGGGGAAATGTTATACTGCCGGGCCAGTTTTTTCTGCGTTATATTCAGAAAGTGAAACTTGGCAATGGCATATTCCAGGGCAGCAGCCCAAGTTGTGCATTTTTTAATATTGGGCACGCGGGGGTAAATATTATTAAGATAATCAACCCACATCGCCTGTACGTCTTCGTAAAAACGTTCACCGTAAGCTTTACCCAAGCGCATATTTTCCAGTGTGCAGTCCAGTACTTCCTGCCACTGATCCAGCCACCGGGGCGCAATCAGAGGGTAATAGGAAAGATCAATATCCCGCAAACACCCCTCTAAAAATACTGTTACCCGCCCCCGGATACCCATGTTTTTCATTTCCAAAAGGGCGTGCATCCGCAACCTTTGCTTGACCCAGGGGTTGCGCACAAACTCACGCAATATTACTTCCCCGCTTTTTTCAGACAGTAAACTAAAAATACGCAGTGCTTTTTTAACAGCCTGTTCTTTACCCCCGTACAGAGCCTGCCACAAAGCATTTTGTACAATCTGATTTTTATGATAGCGTTCAATAATTTTCTCTTCTTCGGGCAATTTTTTCCGGTCTATAATTTCTTTTTCACTGGGGCCCTTGCTGAAACAAGCCTCCTCCGCCTCCTCTTTCAAAGCAAAAAGCAGCTCTTCAGCATCCTGGGCCATTTCCCCGTCAGGGGCATAACGTAAATACAAATTAAGGAAATAACAGGCTTTTTCGAGGTTGCCGATCAAACCATAATTCACAGCCATTAAAAAATAGCATTCTGTCAAAGAAGGGTCCATCTGATAAACAACGGATGTAAAAATCTCATTGGCTTTATCCAGATAACCCATTCTACTTAGCAAGCAGGCCAAGTTGTAGTAGTTGATAGAGTTTTCCGGTTCAACTTCAACTGTTTTTTTAAAAAATAGCAGTGCTTTTTCCAGCTTGTTTTGCTGGTAATAATGATTTCCTTTTTGGTAATAATAATTAGCACTCTTTAAAAAGGAAACTACCTTAGGCACACTTTTATTCCCCAACATTTTTTCACCGCTCATTATTAAGATAAAAATGCCCAGCTGTTTAAAACTATTCTAGGCCTTACAATTATAATCATACCTTACTTTAAGAAATTCTCTACTGCTGCTGAATTTCCTGCCTCTTATACATTTTTAGGGGTGATCTTATTTACGTGTAAAACCGGTATACACCCTGCGCCCCAGGAAATTATCCCAACCGCTCCAATGGCTGGACCGCCTTACGTTTTTATCCATAACCTGTTGAAATTGTTTCAAGCGGGCGCTGAGCAGATCTGCATGAAATAAAGCAAAGGCCTCAAAAGTCTGGGGAATCTCCGGCGAGCCCCATTTTTTTTCCCCGTGATGACTGATCATTGCATGTTCCAGTTGCATTTTAAGCTTTTCTGGGAATAACGGCAGCCTTTCCATTAATCCCCTGACTATCTCCAAACCAATAGTAATATGGCCCAACAAACGCCCTTTATCCGTTTGTTCAAATACAAAGCTATGGGGATCATATTCTTCTATTTTACCGAGATCATGGAAAATCGCAGCTGTAATTAACAAGGATTGATTAAGTTGTGGATATAATGCAGCAATCTGAAGGCAAATTTCTACAACCTCCAAAGTATGTTCTAAAAGCCCCCCCAGGTAGTTGTGGTGAATAACCTTTGCGGCCGGAGATGTTTTAAACTTTTCCACTAATTTTTCATCAGCGAAAAACACCTCCAGAAGTTTTTGCAAATTATTTTCCTGAACATTTAGCCTGGCAATGTTTAAAAGAACCTCCCACATTTCCTCTGTATCCCGGGAAGAGGTAGCCTGAAAATGGCTTCTGTAGACATTTTCCTTTTCAATTTTTTTATAGCCGCTGATCACCAGCTGGGGCCCGTTATATTCCCCCACTTCACCCCTGATCAAAAGGACGTCATCCCTGCAAATCGGTTCTTTAACCAAAGCACTGTCCCAAATAATGCCTTTAATAGTGCCACTGATATCCCCTAACTGCAGTTTTAAAAAATATTCACCCCCCTTGGAGGGGGAAGAAAAAGGTAGTTCCCGCACATCAACGACAACGAACTGCGATTCCACAAAACTGCCCCTTCTTAAATCCTTGACAAATTGCTTATCCAAATAATGACCTCCCCCATCGTAATTCCATTATTCACCTACAGAAATATGCTAGCAGAAAAGCAGGCTTTTAACAAGCCTGCTTTTCATTTTACCATATTTTAATAAAACGGGCTTTAAAGTTCAGTCAACTTTAGGACGTGGATAAAGTCCGGCACTTTCCACTATTTCCGGCACAACTTCTTCCCAGGCAATAGCCATAACGTGTACACCGGAGATACCCTCTATTTCCCGGAGGCGTTGGATTGTTTCTATGGCAATTTTGATGCCTTCCTTTTGCCTGTCCTTAGCACCCTTGATACGTTCTATCAGTGCTTCAGGGACAATCATGCCGGCAACATTATTTTGCATGTAACGGGCAGCACCGATTGATTTGATCGGTGTTACACCGCCCATAATATAAGTTTTCTTGTGTAAGCCCAATTCCCGGACCTTTTCCATCCATTTTTCAAAGCGATCCATATCAAAAATACATTGGGTTTGAATAAACTGCGCACCGGCTTCAATTTTTTTAGCCAGACGCAGATGACGATATTCAAAGGGGTCAGCAAAGGGGTTGGCTACTGCACCAATAAATATTCTGGGCAGAGGATGTTCCAATTTTTCGCCACTGATAAAAACCCCTTCATCCCGCATGTTTTTTAGAGCCTGAATTAACTGCATGGAATCAAGGTCGTTTACGTTTTTACTTTGGGGCTCATTACCAAAGTTGGCATGGTCTCCCTGTAAGCAAAGGAAGTTCCGGGCACCAAAGCTGACTGCTCCCAGCAAATCGCTTTGTAAACAGATCCTGTTTCTGTCCCGGACAGTCATCTGCACGTTAGGTTCCAGACCCATTTGTAATAGAGAAGCCGCCACACCGATACTGGAGGTACGTACAATTGCCGTCTGGTTATCAGTAATATTGTACGAATCAACGTGATTGCGCATGGCGTCAGCATGATGTTTTATTTCATCGACATAAGCACTCCGTGGCGGGCCCAGTTCCCCCGTTACCGCAAAATGCCCGCTAGTGAGTATTTTTTCAAGATTACTCTCCGGTTTCAAGCCTGACATCCTCCCTTATTATAGTTCTTGGACCTCCGTGATGGGAAGTGGACCAGTTTTTGGGGGGCTGTATCTTATTCATTCTGTCGACCATTCCCATTTTTGACAGGCGTTCATAGATCAGGTGCCAGGCGCAGTCTATATCCTTGCTAACCTCACACTTTCCGTCCTGGGAACCCCCACAGGGGCCGTTTAGCATGCTCTTGGAGCAGCGGGTAATGGGGCAGATGCCCAGCGTCAAATCCAGGATGCAATCACCGCATCCCAGACAATTCTCCGTCCAGACACCTTGTTCCACAGGATAGCCCATGGATTTTGTATTCAAACCCGGCAGGATAATCTGCTCAGGCATCCTGGTCGTCATGGTTTGCACACCCACACCACAGGCCAGGGAGAGAATGACATCATAATCGAATTCATTCTTGGCAATGAAATCATCAATATATTCGTATTCACACTGCCGCAAAAGAGTAAAGGTGCTTATTTCTGTTTTTAGCCCCTCTTTTTGGCGGAGCAGGGAAAGGGCTGCCGCTGTTTCGGCTACTTCCTTTTCCCCTCCTGCCAGACAGACAGTAACACAAGTCCCACAGCCCAAAATGCATATTTTCTGGAAAGGTTTCAACATCTCGGCAATTTCCGCTATAGGTTTTCTTTCCGCAATGATCAAATTTTTCACCTTCCCTCTTCTAAAGCCTCAGTTGGTTATTTAGGGGCTGAAGTATTTTTTACAGGTTTTGCGACTTGAATACATCCACATATGAATCGCAGTAGATATCCATGTTCAAAAGAATGCGGCCTGTGGCTACTGCTGCAACAAGTTCTTCATCGCAGGCATCAGCAATGGCGCTGTCCAACCCGCAAGCCATAGCCATCACGGCAAAGATACGGTTAATCAGTTCCCGATCAGCTGTGCCTTGGGAAATATTACTCAAGCCAACCGTTGTTTTGGGAGGAGGATCAGAAAGCAGTTTGATCTGCCGCAGGGTTTCAAAAACCTCAGGGCCGTGATCCTGTCCAACGTTGCAAGGCAGTACCAAGGGGTCGATGTATAATTTATCCAGTGGTACACCATAGGCATCACAGTTAGCCACAAGTTCCATCGCCAAAGCCACACGGCTGTCAGCATCCTTGGGAATCCCTTCCGCACTCATCGCCAGCCCTATTACTTCTGAATCAAACTTCTTGGCCATAGTGAATATTCTGTCCATTTTTTCCTGAACAGCCGGTACAGAGTTGATCATCGCCGGCTTGTTGCACAGTTCCAGCCCTGCTTCAATGGCATCATAATCGGTAGAATCCAGACACAAAGGCAGATTACTGGCTTCCTGGGCAACCTCCACCAGCCATTTCATAGCTGTAACACGATCAGCGACGGCCGGGCCAACGTTTAAATCCAGATAACCTGCACCCATGGCTTCCTGTTTTTTAGCCCATTCCTGGACAGCTGCAGGATTTTGTTCGCGAATAGCATGGGCTATATCACGGAACATGCCGTTGATCCTTTCACCAATAATGATCATTTAGGCTTTCCCCCTTCTTTCAGTTTATTATTATACTTGCATCAGTTCATCAATGTGGGCTTTGACTCTTTTTACTGCCTCAGGGTGACGCATTACAATGAGGTCTGAGCCTGAATGCAACATGCCGATCGCCGTAGCAATTTCCCAAGACAGAGAACGATCTACCTGGTCTCCCCATGCAGGGTTTTCTTCTTCGGAAACATAGGATTCTTTTTTAGCCCATACTTCCTGGGCGACGTTGGCAATACAGGGCATACCCAGCATCCGGTCTCCCTGCAATGCCCCGAAACGGGCCCTTTCCATAATCGAATAGCTGTATTCTATACCGTAGCCTACAGCAGCTGTAACGGGGTCAATAATAATTTTATCAAGCAGCGGCGTACTCATTTCTGCAATGAGGATATTCATCTGCTTGGCAATATTGATATCGATCGGGGACTGTGCAATAACAGAGTGTTTGTGGGCCATAGCCGCACTGGCCACAGATTTGTAGGTATCCTGGGTGGCAACCCCTAAGAGCAGGTTTTCCCCGGCGCCGGCTTCACCCAAGGGGCCGATAATTTGGCTGTCTTTTTCTATTTTTCCACAGCCCAAAATCATCAGCGGTACACCGACTGCTTCCAGCACTTTTTTCAAAACGGCAATGCAGTCTTCAGCGGAGGCATCTTTGCCATCCGGATCTGCACCTTTAAAGCGAAGGGCGATCATATCTGCCCCATATTCCTCTACGCATTTTTTCGCCCAGGCAGCAGGATCATCATAGACATCTTCGTAGTAGCTTTTTAAGTTGGCAGGCCATTCTTCGGGAACAATGTCCCATACCTCCATGATCACTATGGGGCGGTTGGGGTTTTCCCCTTCAAAATGTAGAAAAGGCAGCGCTGTTTGCCCGCCGACTTTGACTGTCTTGGCGCGCGTACCGCCTTCTTCCTTGGTGGCTCCCAGAACAACTTCCCGCACCTGGCTTCTATACCTTTCCTTAACGATTTCAACAGCCATCGCTTTTCTCCTTTCTTAAAATCAATGCATTACATTTTTAAAAACAGTTTTCTTTAAGAAAGATCGGATCATTTCACCTTAGGCAAATTTTTCCTTGGCAAACTTGGGAATTTCGGCGGATTCACGCGGTCCAACCAGGACATCCCAGCCGGATTCCTCTTCCAGTTTCCCTTGGATAACAGCAACTCCCCCGGGGATAACAATTTTCCGGTGCTTGACCTTTTCTTCCAAGCCAAACTCTTTGATGGCTTTGGCAATCGTTTCACCTGTAAATTTGTTGTCTGCATACCCGGTCAGAACTGAAATGCCACCGGTATCCACAGAAAGGATATAGCTGGGAATGCGGGTGGCATCCACTTCACCTTCAACCAGGAAATACGTCAAGGAGAAGTTGGTGGTGCAATAGACCGGTGAGTTTTCATCCACTTCGCCGACTTCATGCACACCAGGTTCCACAGCAACAGGTTTTTGCGGATCGGTATAGATATTTGCTCTCCAGCTCATCAGCGGCAAATGGATCTCTTTTTGGGCGGTTTTCATCACCACTATGCTCGCATATTTAGCAACATACATTCCAGCCTGAATCAGCTCTTCATGGGGATCATCCTTAGTGGTAAAGGCGATCGTCGGGTAGCCGAAGGGGCGGAATTTTTTCTTGACAGCCTGACGGCGGAGCTGGGTCAAATCTGCCAGCACCTTGGCGACTTCCCGGGAACCGGTATCCAGAATAATATCTTTGAAATCGAGGGCGACAATTTTTTCCACCAGTTCAGCCAGGCTATCCAGATCTTCACCCTTGACAGCTAAAACGCAGTTGTTGGCCTTGGCCAGCTCTGTCATTTTCTCATAATTGTCTTTGTTGGCAGCATAGAGCAAGGGTCTCCGTTCGGCTAAAACTGCAACTGCTCCTTCCAGGGCTGCAAAATCATCGCTGAACAAAGCAAAAGCTTTCTCCGTTTTTGCAGCAGCTTTTTCTGCTGCAGCTTTGAAGGTGGCCGCGTCACCGGAGGCATTGGTCAAAGCAACCATATTGGCCTCATAATGCTGCCCAACGTGATCAAACGCCAACTGATTAATTGCTTCTACCTTGGCTTCGACATCTTCATTGTCATTTACTACAATGGCGATTGCAGTGGGGTGGTTGAAACGCTTGTCATGACGGAAAATTTCG
>JBMNNQ010000147.1:0-2771 GCA_050942615.1 Dethiobacteria bacterium
ATATTATATAACAGGGGCAGGCGTTTGTAAAGGACGCCGCCAGGGCCCACTGTACCAATGCCTGTCTGGCAGATAACCGGGGACCGGCTAATTCTAGTCAGGTTCTAATTCAAATATTTTATTGGGGGAAACCTTTTGCCAGAAATAGTTTTATACGGTCTGCTTTCCCGTTGGACCAAGGCTTAGCTATTTATTTCCCCCGGCGGACCTGAAAAAATTCCTGCAGCAGGGCTGCACATTGTGCACCCAAAACCCCTGCTTTTACCTCCAGGCGGTGGTTCAGCCGGGGATCAGCAGCAATATTATAGAGGCTGCCTGCTGCACCGCTTTTAGGATCGGGGGCACCGTAAACCAAGCGGGATACGCGGGCCTGGACCAGGGCCCCGGCGCACATGGGACAGGGCTCAAGGGTAACGTACAGCGTGGTATCCAAAAGACGCCAGCTACCCAGGCGCTTTCCCGCCTCGCGCAGCGCTAAAATTTCGGCGTGCGCGGTGGCATCCTGCAAGGCCTCGCGGCGGTTATAGCTGCGGGCGACAATTTTTCCGGCGTGAACAAGCACGGCGCCGACCGGAACTTCTCCCTGCCGCAGGGCCTCCCGGGCCTGCATCAGCGCTATTTCCATGTAGTACACGTCAAGGTCAACAAGTTTTTCATCCTGCCCATCCTTGAAGACATTTTGTTCATCGAACATGGCCGTGCTGCTGACCCCCTAAAAGTCTGGTATGGCAAGATCCTCTTACCTTACTGCCCCATTGCCAGCATTTTTGAAGTAAACATGGTTTCAGCAAGTCCCCCGGCCTACAGCGGGCCTGCTTAGATATACTGCATAAATAGTTTAACGGCGCTTGAAAACTGCTGTAACCGGCTGCTGCGTATTGCAATCCAAACGACCGCTTACTGTATCCTTCCACTACCAATGAATAAATACACTGGAAACAGAAAAACCAGATAGGCGATCATTAAAATTTAAACTGTTTTTGCATGTCAATGTGTTGGTAGATATATTTGTGTGTTATGTGTGTGTTACCGCAGCAAAACAGCCCGAAATACAGCGTAATGCCATAAACAGGAGAACCCCGGCAAGCTTGATGCTACCGGGGTTTATTGGTGCGCCCGAGAGGATTTGAACCCCTGGCCTTCTGATCCGTAGTCAGACGCTCTATCCAGCTGAGCTACGAGCGCATTAAATGGCGGAGAGAGTGGGATTCGAACCCACGAAGCGAGCTTTAACCCGCTTAATCGCTTAGCAGGCGACCGCCTTCGACCAGCTCGGCCATCTCTCCGCATCACTATCCTGCAACTGGCGGAGGGGGTGGGATTCGAACCCACGGCTCTTGACGAGTCACCGGTTTTCAAGACCGGCTCCTTAAACCGCTCGGACACCCCTCCCGGTATCTTCAACAAATACAGGCACTACTGCTAGTAAAATTATAGCACAGGCAAAGTCCCTTTGTCAACCGGCCCGGGGGCAATGAAATCAGGCGCCGCCGGGCCTGATAATGCCGTCGTGTGCAGGCGGGAAATAAGGGCGCAGCACCTCGGGAATAACGACGCTGCCGTCTTCCTGCTGGTAATTTTCCAGGATCGCCGCCAAGGTGCGGCCGACAGCTAAACCCGAACCGTTTAACGTATGGACGAATTCAGCCTTGGAGCGGGGGCCTGGACGGTAACGGATGCCGGCCCGCCGGGCCTGGAAATCACGGAAGTTGCTGCAAGAGGAGACCTCCCGGTAGGTATCATAGGCTGGAAACCAGATCTCCAAGTCGTATTTCCGGGCGGCAGCAAAGCCCAAGTCACCGGTACACATTAACATCACGCGGTAGGGCAGGCCCAAAAGCTGCAAGACTTTTTCGGCATCGTTAACCAGTTTTTCCAATTCAACATCGGAGTCCTGCGGTTCAGTAAATTTTACCAGCTCCACCTTGTTAAACTGATGCTGCCGGATCAGCCCCCGTGTATCACGACCATGGGCGCCGGCTTCGGCCCGGAAACAGGCGCTGTATGCCACATAACAAAGCGGCAGTTTTTCACCGGGGATAATCTCCTCCCGGTGAAAGTTAGTCACCGGTACTTCTGCAGTGGGAATCAGCCAGAATTCTGTCCCCGCTACACTGAAGGCATCTTCGGCAAACTTGGGCAGCTGCCCGGTGCCGATCATGCTCTCCCGGTGAACCAGGAAAGGGGGAAAGATTTCCTTATAGCCGTGTTCGGAGGTATGCAGATCGAGCATGAAATTAGTCAGCGCCCTTTCCAGCCGGGCCCCCCAACCCTGGTAAAAAACAAAGCGTGCCCCGGTAGTCTTGCCGGCCCGGGGGAAATCAAGGATGCCCAATTCTTCCCCCAGGTCCCAGTGGGCTTTGGGGGCAAATGCAAAACGGGGCGGTTCCCCCCAGCGCCGCACCTCTAAATTATCCTTTTCCTCCATGCCGATGGGAATATCAGGATCGGGGATATTGGGCAGGTGCAAAAGAATTTTTTCGAGGTGTGCCTCCACCTCTTTTTGTTTACGATCCAGCTCTTTAATGCGTTCGTTAACCTGCCGCATGGTTTCAATCAGTTTTGGGGTATCCCGCCCTTCTTTTTTCAGGCGGCCCACCTCCCGGGATACCGTGTTGCGCTGGTGTTTTAAGGCCTCAACTTCTTGCAGCAGCCCCCGCCTTTGCTGCTCTAATTGTAAGAATCTTTCCAGCGCAGCCTTTTCTCCTTTGGCCTTGATGGCCTGGCGCACTGCTTCGGGATTTTCCCGCACAAAGCGCATATCAAGCATT
>JBMNNQ010000148.1:0-2768 GCA_050942615.1 Dethiobacteria bacterium
ATGCTGCGTTCAGGCAACGACGCCGCCGTGGCTATTGCCGAACATATTGCCGGCAGTGTAGAGGCATTTGCGCAACTGATGACCGCCAGGGCCCGGGAACTGGGAGCCCGAAAAACCGTTTTTAAAAACCCCCACGGCTTGCACGACCCTGAACATTATACTACGGCCCTGGACCTGGCCTGTATTGCCGCCCATGCCATGGGCATGCAGGAATTCTGCCGCATTATTGCAACGCCCAAGGCCCTTATTACCTGGCCCGGCCAGCCCTGGGATCGTTTTTTGTACAATCAAAACAAATTATTCGAACTGTATACCGGTGCGGAAGGAATAAAAACAGGTTGGACAACGCCGGCCGGGCGCTGCTTTGTGGGAGCTGCCCGGAAAGGTAACCGCCGGCTGATTTCTGTCGTTTTCAATGCGCCGCAGATGTGGGAGGACACAACACTGCTGCTCGATTATGGTTTTAAAGAGTTCGACTATAAAAAAGTGATCAGCAAAGGCCAACATTTAAAATCTGCCGCCGTTTCCCGGGGCGATGATGAAAAGGTGAAGGTTATTGCCGGAAACAGCTTTTCTTATCCCTTAAAGGATGCAACAGAAGAAAAAAAGGTTACCTTTCAGTTTGTGATCGATGAACCCCTGAAGGCCCCCCTGCGGAATAAAGAAAGAATAGGGGAACTAAAAATATGTTTCGGCCGGGAGGCAGTGGGGGTCATAGACTTGCTGGCCGGCCAGGAAATAAAGAAGATGGGATGGTGGGGGCGGTTGCAAAAAATATTAAGGAGAGAATAACGTGGTTAACTTACTCTGGGCGGGCATGATCGTTATTTCAATCATTATTGCTGCAGTCAACGGCAAAATGGAGGCCATCACCCCCTTGATTTTTGCTTCTGCTGAACAAGCTGTGCATATTTCCTTAGGCCTAATCAGTATCATGGTTTTCTGGCTGGGAATGATGAAAATTATTGAAAAATCCGGTTTTATACATATTGTCATCTTTTTTCTCAAACCGATTGCCCACTGGCTGTTCCCCGGGGTCCCGCGCAATCACAAAGCCATGAATGTCATGCTTATGAATATGGGAGCCAACCTGCTCGGTATGGGTAATGCAGCAACGCCTTTCGGCATCAAGGCGATGAAGGAATTGGAAAGCCTGAACAACAACCCCGGGGAGGCTACAGACGACATGTGTACGTTTTTGGCGATCAACACTGCCAGCCTGACCCTGATACCGACGACTATCATCGCCATCCGGGCTGCTACCGGGGCACAAAACCCGGCCGATGTCATCGGCACAACGATTGCAGCCACTTTTTGTTCGGCAACAGCAGCTATTTTAAGTGATCGTTTTTTTCGCTATTACCACCGTTACAAAAAAAACAAAAACAAAGAGGAGGCGTTTAACTGCATGCCTGAAAGAAGTTACCCCGCGGGGAAAAAATGAACCCCTTATTTATTTTTAATACTTTTTCAACCTGGGTTGTTCCCTGTCTGATTTTAACAGCCTTGCTTTACGCCCATTTTCGTGGGGTCAGAGTTTTCGAAACATTCGTTGAGGGCGCCAGGGAAGGTTTTGGCATGTCTGTCCGGTTAATTCCTTTTCTGGTAGGCATGATGGTGGCCATTGGTTTGTTTCGGGACAGCGGTGCCCTGGAACTGCTTATTTCAATTTTCACGCCTATTTTGCGTTTTACCGGTATTCCTGCAGAAGTGCTTCCTCTGGCCTTTATGCGCCCCCTGTCCGGCAGCGGGGCCCTGGCGCTCGCCGCTGAAATGATGAATACCCACGGAGCTGATTCCCTGTTGGGGCGGATGGCCGCCACGATGCAGGGCAGCACGGATACGACCCTTTATGTTCTCACGGTATATTTTGGTGCGGTAGGCATCCAAAAGCCGCGCCATGCATTGGCTGCCGGTTTACTGGGTGACATAGCAGGCTTGTTGGCTGCTATTTTTATTTGCCAGATGGTTTTTAAATAACAGATGTATTATAATCAGGGAAATGAGCACTCCAATCAGATTACAAAAATATTTAGCCTCTGCAGGCCTGGCCTCCCGGCGCAGTGCAGAAAAACTGATTGCTGCCGGCCGGGTAAAGGTTAACGGCGTGACCGTGACAAAAGCAGGCATAAAAGTTAACCCCCGGCAAGACAGGGTTGAAGTGGACAGCTTGCCTGTAAAACCGGCTGGCAAAAAGAAATATTTCCTGCTTTATAAACCAGCCGGCTTTCTGACAACAGTCAAGGATCCGTTTGGACGGCCCACGGTTATGGACTTGCTGCCCCGGAAGATTAAAAAAGGCCTTTTCCCGGTGGGCAGGCTGGATAAAGATACCACCGGCCTGCTTCTGTTGACAAACGACGGCGAACTGGCCTTCCGCCTGACCCATCCCCGTTTTGAAATGAAAAAGGAGTATCTTGTTCTGGTCCGGGGAGTTCCTTCAGCAGAAGACTTGCAAAAACTCTCCAGGGGAATCCTTTTGGAGGATGGAAAAACCGCCCCGGCAAAGGCTAAAATTACCAACGTACAACAGGGCCAGGCCTCTCTCTTACTGACACTGCATGAGGGTAAAAAAAGACAGATAAAACGGATGTGTGCAGCCCTGGGTTATCCTGTCCTTTCCCTAAAAAGGGTATCTTTGGCTTTTCTTACCCTGCGGGGCCTGCAGCAGCCTGCTGCTTACAGGGCCCTGACAACAGCAGAAGTCTGCAAACTTTCTTCTTTGGCTGGCCTTAAAAGATAGCGGCCACGGGAAGGTTGACGCTGCC
>JBMNNQ010000031.1:0-15063 GCA_050942615.1 Dethiobacteria bacterium
CTCAAATAAAAGTGATTGGTGTAGGTGGGGGCGGGAACAACGCTGTAAACCGCATGATTGACGCCGGGCTCCAGGGTGTTGATTTTATTGTGGTCAACACCGATGCCCAAGCCTTGGAAATGGCCAAGGCCAGTACAAAGTTGCAAATAGGAAATAAACTGACCAAAGGCCTTGGTTCAGGCGGTAATCCTGAAATTGGGCAACAAGCTGCGGAAGAAAGCAAGCAGGAGATAGAAGGGGTTTTAAAGGGTGCGGATATGATTTTTATCACGGCGGGAATGGGTGGGGGAACCGGCACCGGAGGGGCCCCAGTTATTGCAGAAATTGCCAAGGGCCTGGGCGCCTTAACTGTGGGTGTTGTCACCCGGCCTTTTATTTTTGAAGGGCGCAAACGCATGAACCAGGCAGAACAGGGGATTTTAACCCTCAAGGAAAAGGTAGATACCCTGATCGTCATTCCCAATGATAAACTGCTTCAGGTTGTAGACAAAAAAACCCCTTTGATGGAGGCTTTTCGTATCGCCGATGACGTTTTACGCCAGGGGGTACAGGGTATTTCAGATCTGATTGCCATTCCCGGTTTAATTAACTTAGACTTTGCAGATGTGCGGACAATTATGAAAGAAACTGGAACGGCTTTGATGGGTGTTGGTATTTCCAGCGGTCAAAACAGCGCCTTGGAGGCGGCAAAGGCTGCAATTTTCAGCCCCCTGTTGGAGACTTCCATTGACGGGGCCCGTGGTGTTTTAATTAATATTACGGGTGGTAATAACTTGAGTTTATTTGAAATACATGAGGCAGCCGAAACAATTTCTGAAGCTGCCGATCCGGAGGCAAATATAATTTTTGGTGCGGTAATTGATGAAACCTTTAAGGAAGAGACACGGGTTACTGTTATAGCAACAGGTTTCGACAAAAAAACTGCCGGCAGAAAAGAAGAAACAGTGCTGCGTCCCGGTTTAAATGAATCTGACATTGATATTCCTGCTTTCTTACGGCGGCGCAGATCAGGGCTTTAATAAAAACTCGAGGGATCAGTAATAATTTGTTTCCAGGCGAAATGTAAGGTAATGGTCAGCTTATTGTTTTAAAGGCCGTTTGAAACTGCTTTACAGTCCGGAATGAGGCCGGTGACAAGCTTTGTGAACCCAGTTTTGCGTTAAAAATAATTTCCCGGCCGAATAAAATCAGATCTACAAAGGGTATAGGTTGCCTATACCTTTTTATTTTTTTATAAGTGCCAAATTATAACAAAATATTAACCCCCTTCCCGTTATAATAGATGTGGTAAAGGTCAACCGCTCCTATATTTTTCACAAAAGCATAGCAAGAAACAAGCGGCCTTTATCTTTATGGCGGGAGGGGAAGATGTACCTTGATCTGGTAATGGCCCTGAATTTAGCAGTAAATTTTTTTCTATTATGGCTGACTGGTTTTATCACCGATCAAAAAAATGTTTTAATCAGGCTACTAGCCGGATCTGCACTCGGGGCAGCGTTTATCTTAATTGTTTTTCTACCCTCCTGGCATCCTCTTTACACTTGGATTGGTAAAACGCTTGTGCCTCTGCTCATGGTTTTAATTTCTTTCCGACCACGGTTATTCGGCCAAGGTGCCCTGTTGTTTTTAACCCTATATTTTTGTTCTTGTTTACTGGGGGGAATGGTTTTTGCTTTTAGCTTGTGGGGAAAATATCCTTTGGATTTTTCAAAAGGTATTTATTACCTGCCGGCACCTTCGCTTTCTTACCTGTTATTGTCTGGCATCCTGCTTTATTTTGTAGTGCGCGGTCTGAAAGTATTTTTGCTTGACAGACTTAGTTTTGGTCTGCTCACAAAAAATATTAAAATGGAAATTTGCTTTTGTGGAAAGAGTAAAAAACTATCCGCTTTTTTAGATACAGGAAACCTGTTGCGGGAACCTTTTTCCGGGTTGCCCGTTGCTGTTGTATCTTATGCTGTTGTTAAGGAACTGTTGCCGCCAGAATTAGCTCAGTTCTTAGACAATAAGGGTGGGATTGACTGGTACTGTTTAGAAAAAGTGTTGACGGGGATTAGTGATGCAGCAAATTTTTGTCTGGTACCTTACCGTACACTTCAGGGGAGGGATTTTCTTTTGGGTTTCAAACCGGAAAATATTAGGTTATGGCAGGAAGGAAACTGCCTGGGGTCTCAACTAAAATTAATTATTGGTGTGCAGCCGGAACAGGTTCACCCTGCAGCGGAATATGAGGTGTTATTACCGTTGGAAATCTGGCGTTCTGCCAATAAACAAGAAGGTTTGAAAAAATGAAAAATTTTTTTCTGAAACGTCTAAAAATAAGGTTAACCTTTTTGTATTTTAGCCGTAAATTAAGCTTTCCGTACAGAAGGATTATTAACTATATAACCAGCAGTAAAGCGCTGCCCACGCCACTTTCTCAAGAGGAGGAACATGCTCTTCTGGAACGCTTAAAGTTGGGAGAAGGCGATGGTGAAGTGAAAGGTACACTTATAGAACGTAACTTGCGCTTAGTGGTCTATATAGCACGCAAATTTGAAAATACAGGTGTGACTGTGGATGACCTGGTATCAATTGGAACCATTGGCTTAATTAAGGCTGTTAACACCTTTGATCCTCATAAAAAAATAAAATTAGCCACATATGCCTCCAAATGTATCGAAAATGAAATATTAATGTACCTGCGGAGGAATAATAAACTGCGGGCAGAAATTTCTTTTGATGAACCGCTGAATATTGACTGGGATGGCAACAAACTTTTGCTTTCAGATGTTTTGGGTACAGAAAATGATCTGGTGGTTCGTAATCTTGAAGAAGAAGTGGACCGTAAGCTGCTTTACCTGGCCATGGAAAAGCTGGCGTCCAGGGAAAAGAAAATTATGCAGCTGCGGTTTGGACTGTATAACGGGCAAGAAAAAACCCAAAAAGAGGTTGCCGACCATTTGGGTATTTCACAATCCTATATTTCACGTCTGGAAAAACGTATTATCAAAAGATTAAAAAAAGAAATTAAAAAAATGGAATAAAATTTTACAGTATAAAAAAAATAGCGCAGGAAATACTTTTATTAAAGAATAAGATGCAGTTAAAGTTCAGAAGGAGAGGATATCTCCAGTGAACAAAGTAGAAATTTGTGGTGTAAATACCTCCAAACTACCTGTTCTTAAAAACAAGGAAATGCGTAAGCTGTTCGTGCAGATGATTGACGGGGATACAGGAGCAAGGGAAAAATTAGTCAGCGGAAATTTGCGGCTTGTTTTAAGTGTAATCCAGCGTTTTAACAACAGGGGCGAATACGTTGATGATCTTTTCCAGGTTGGTTGCATCGGCCTGATGAAGGCTATAGATAACTTTGATCTAGGACAGAACGTCAGGTTTTCCACCTATGCAGTACCGATGATCGTTGGTGAAATACGCCGTTACTTAAGAGACAATGCCCCGGTCAGGGTGAGCCGCTCCCTGAGGGATATCGCCTATAAAGTTTTACAAATCAGGGATCAGCTGGCCCATAAAAATTCACGGGAACCAACCTTGGAGGAAATATCCACCAAGTTGATGATTAGCCGGGAAGAGATTATTTTAGCCTTGGATTCTATTCAGGAACCTGTTTCCCTTTTTGAACCTATCTTTCATGATGGCGGGGATCCGATCTTCGTTATGGATCAGATCAGCGACGAAAAAAACCAGGATGAAAAATGGCTGAATGTAATTTCAGTCAAAGATGCTCTAGAGAAGTTAAACAAGCGGGAAAAGTTGATTTTAACATTGCGCTTTTATCGGGGGAAAACACAGATGGAGGTAGCCGATGAAATAGGCATTTCCCAGGCCCAGGTTTCCCGTTTGGAAAAATCAGCGCTGGGGCAGTTGCGCAAGCATATCCAATAAACGGCAAGGGGGGTTAATCATGCAGGGAAATAAAAACAGTTTTCGCCGGTGTCTGCATTTACTGTTGACGGGTTTTGTGCTTTTCAGTTTTCTCATAAATTTCTCCCTGCAAGAGGGGGAATTGGCCTTGGCCTATAATATGAATAACCTGGAACGCAACATTACCCTGGAAAGATTGGTCCAGAACCCTGAGGGTAATCTTGACAACAGTCATATACATGTTTTTTAATGCATTCGCAAAAACAGTATTATTGTCCCGCAATGCACAAGCCGGCTACAAACATATCTGTAGCCGGCTTTTTTAAACTGCTTTTAAGGGGTAACCACTGTTGTCCCGGTATCTTCTGACCATTGTTTCCCTTCATGAAAAATATGAGCCACTTTTTTTTAACTCTGCAGTTTTATTTATTCAACAATTATTAACGACGGTACACCCGCCACCTGGGCCAGCAGGCCGGCATAGGCGATCAGGATGCGGCGGGTGTCATTGAGAACCTGCCGTAAATCCGCTGCCTTTACCCAGTTTTGTTCGTGTTGAAGAACCGAAACTGTTTTTTCCCTGTTGTTTTCATAATCCAGCAATAAGGGATGCCACTGCGAAAGCAGGGGCCTTAAAACCGTATTCAAAATAGCGACAGCCAGATAGCCAAAGGACAGACCTGCAGCGTCCCGGGGCACTGCAATCCCGGGGCCGTATTTACGTAAAATATTCCTGGTGGTTTCAAACAGGCTGTACAAAGAAGAAAGAGCTTCACGCAACAAGCCTTCACCGGGTTTCAGTTCAGCCACCGCTATTCTGGTGATCAGTTCAACATACATTTCCCAAGCGGCTTGTTGTTCGTTTTCGTTGGGCTTCCAGATCCCTTCAATTTCAATTAAAGGCAATTTTAGGGCAACTTTTATTTCCTTGGGATTTTTCATCGACAATTCTTCCTTTACCTGTTAAGCAATGATATCTATATTTTACAAAATAAAACGCTTCTTTTCAACTGGTGGCTGTAAAATATTGCGGGCAAGGGGGATCGGTCCAAAGCAGGCCTTTGCCCTGCATTAAAATGGCTTTCGTCTGACAGCCTGTTGGCGAAGCATTGTTCCCCCTGGCCGGATATGTTAAAATATTAATGAGTCATGAACTTGTTATAACCAGTCACTATTAAAATAGGTAACTATAGAACAAAGTGGTAGTATTTACCACAAACAAATGTTATAATAGTCCTATGATAAAACTAAGTGACTATGCCAAACAACAAGGAATAACTTACAGGGCTGCATGGAACCGTTTCAAGAAAGGCAAGGTTCCCGGGGCCTACAAAGACCCTGATACCGGGGCCATCCTAATCCCCACCCATGAAGAAACAAAGCTCAAGAACGCAGCTATATACGCCAGGGTTTCAAGCAACGAAAACAAAACTAACCTAGAATCCCAGGCTGACCGGCTCCGGCAGTATTGTACCGCCAGGGGTTACCAGATTACCCATGTAGTCAAAGAAATTGGCAGCGGAATAAACGATAACCGTAAAAAACTACTCCAATTAATGCTAAAGGACGACTGGGGCACTCTAGTAATCGAGCACAAAGACCGTCTGACCTGGTTTGGCTTCAACTATATCAAGACCCTGCTCCAGAAAAACGGTTGCAGGATTGACGTTGTCAATATAGCCGAAGCTAACAAAACGGATCTAATAGAAGACCTGGTTGCTATAATATACTCCTTCTGTGCCAGGATGTACGGTCTGCGGCGTAGTAAACGCCGTACAGAGAAAATCGTCGCCTGTCTGACAAAGGATGTGATCCCGAATGAACCGGACGTACCGGCTAAAACATTGGGCAAACAGGGGTAAACAAACAAAAATACTGGCCGTATTCAAAGAATACCGGTTGACGGCCAAAAGAATAGCAGACCACCAGTGGTACCTTTTCTTCTCAGAAAACGGTTTCAACAAAAACCACCAGGTCAAAGATATCACCTCAGCCCTCTCTGAACGCTATAAACAAGTCTGCCAGTATCAAGTAGTTGGTATGCTTGAATCCTATATCTCAAACCGTAAAAACGACTTCATAAACCATGTCTATAACAGCAGCCTAACAGGGCAAGCCAAATTAGAGCTACTTTATATCAACAAGTACGGCCTCTGGTTCAGGAACAATGTTAAGATCCCCGTCTTTAACAACAACGGCAAAAAGATAAAGGGTAAACATAAAACAATCGATACCGCTACGATCAAGCTATCCAGGAAAATATTTAAACATATCCTTTCTAAACACCGTAAACCTACCATGAAACATATAAACATGGCCCTGGACCAAAAAGTTGCCATAATAGAGCCCAAAGAAAACCCCGGTGCCCAAAAATATGACTACTGGCTAAAACTATCCACCTTAGAAAGTGGCAGCCCGATATATCTTCCGTTACAAAGCAACGCCTACTTTGAAAATATCCCCGGCAAACGCAGAAACTTTTGCCAGTTTAACTTAACAGAGGCCGGCGAAATTACCGTATCTTTGATCAAAGATACGCCCCCTGTAAAAAACTATATCCCCTCAACCCCGAAACTTGGGCTCGACCTGGGGCTAGAAAATATCTTTGCCACGGACAAAGGCGACCTTTTTGGCCGGCGGTTTTACCGTACCTTGTTATGGTACGACAAAGCTATTACCGACCTATCCCGGAACCGTCAAAAACAGGCTCTTAAACCTAGGAGCACACGTTATGCCCGGCTGGTTGGTAAACTACGTGCTTACCTAAAGAACGAGCTGAACCGTATTCTAAACCGGATCATTAAACTATACGCCCCGGGCGAAATAATAGTAGAAAGGCTAAACTTCCAGAACCCTAATCTTTCCCGACGGCTAAACCGGCTCTTATCCCGATTCGGTAAGGGTCTTATTACTGCCAAGCTGGAAGCGCTCCATGAAGAATACGGAATTATAATTACCTACATTAACCCTGCCTATACTTCTCAGACTTGTGCCCAATGTGGCTATGTAGACAAGCGTAACCGCAGAAGCCGTGCAGGGTTTATATGCAAATTCTGTCGTTCCAACTCTCATGCGGATGTCAACGGGGCCAGGAATATTCTTGCCAGAAGTTCTGACAACGAAACCGGCTCTGTCTATAAAACTAAACAGCAGGTCCTCCATGTACTAGCAAAACGGTTTGTTAGCAGCCTGGAGCGAACTCCACGCCTCAATAGTAAGGCTAAGGACTTAATCCTGAGTAACCCTTATTTTAAGGACTATTGGGATAAGTTTAAAGTTGTTTCGTAGACTACTACGGTTTTCTATGAAATTTCATACTATAAACATTAGGGCAGGGTTTAATGCGGTCTATAAAATAAAAGCGCAGAGGAATAAATAAACATGTCAGTAGATTATTATCAAGTCTTGGGGTTAAATCATAGCGCCAGCCAGGAACAGATTAAGGCTGCTTACCGTAAACTGGCCTTTCAATATCACCCGGACAGGAATAAAGAGGATCCGGCTGCCGGGGAAAGAATGAAAAAAATAAATGAAGCCTACGCGGTGCTGTCCGATTCAGGGAAAAGAAAAAAATATGATGCTTACAGGGACGATTATGGTTCATCTGCTGCGCAGCGGTTCAGGGAAAGCCATTCTGAAGAAGATATTTTCAGGGATTCGGATATCAATCAGATCTTTGAAGAGATGTCCCGGGCGTTCGGTTTTAGAAATGCCGATGATATTTTCAAAGAGTTTTATGGTTCCAGGTATCAAACATTTACCTTTCGCAGACCAGGGGTTTCCGGCAGGGGGTTTATTTCTTTTTATGGTTTCAGGCCCCCTGGAGAACAGCAGGGGAGGTTTCAGGAACAGGGTAAGGCGCCAAGTTTTCCTGCCGGGCCCTTTGCGGGCATTTTGAGCAGGTTTTTAAAGGGCAGGGTGGAAAAAGCCTTCGGCGTAAAATTTCCTGAAAAGGGCCGGGAGGTGCACGCTGTACTTTTTTTAACCCCTGAACAGGCCGGCAGAGGGGGAAAGGTGAAGTATTTTTACCAGGAAGGGGGAAAACAGCAGAAAATAATGGTGAAGGTTCCCCCCGGGATGCGTGAAGGACAAAAAATAAGGTTGAAGGGTTTGGGTGGCAAGGGGAAGGACGGGGGTGAAAACGGGGATCTTTACCTCCAGGTAAAACTGCAGGTTCCCCTGCTGCAAAAAATAAAAAGGCTATTCAGGCGGGAATACTGAAGTTCGCCTCTGTTTTAGTGAAATTAAAAAAGGGGTTTTGAAAAGCAGCGGGAATATATTAACAAAACTTTATCATCATGCAAAACAAGCCGGGGGCAGTGCAATCACTGTAAAAAGGGATCAAGGGCAAGCAAAAACAGGCTTGTTTCGCAATTTGGAACAGCGTAGTTGTAAAAATAATAAGCAGCGGGGTATATATTAATGAAAACATTGCTGGATTATGTTATTTCCCTGACTAATCTCTATGGTCTGGTGCATAAGGAAAAGGTAGTGGAAGTTTATAACCTGCAAAACGAAGAAAAGATAGATGTTAATAGCGTTGGCCTAGTCATGCATAATTTTTCAGAGGAACTGCGGCAAAATTTTGTGGAGGTTGATGGCGATTATTTTGTACATGAAACAATTATGGAATTTGATGAATTTGACAGGCAGCTCAAGCAACGGACGGGAAAACCTTTTTACATTCCGGCACAGGCTGAACTTTTAAAGTACAGGGACGACTGTTATTTTGAAAAAAATAAGGAATATCGGGCTCTGCTTGAACATATAACTAAAAATTTATTAGGCGGTGATGAAAAACAGGGTGCCCTGATTGCAGACGACCTGCAGGGTTATTGCCAACACGGTTTTTCCCCGGGAATGATGTTCGATCTGTTTAATGACTATGGTTTTTCATTCAAGGATGAAAAACAGGTGAAGGAAACAGTGCAGCTGGTCATGAACTTGGCGAATAATACCCGGATTTGGGAAAACAACGGTTTTACCCCCCATGAAATTTTTGAAAAATATGAAAGGCCGCACTTACAGCCACTGCCGGATGAACCCTTTGATTTTGGCAGGGCTGGGGTTACAGGTTCTGAAAGCAGCCCTGAAAGCAGAAAAAAGGTGGGCAGAAACGATCCCTGCCCCTGCGGCAGTGGTAAAAAATACAAGAAGTGTTGTTTGGGAAAAGAATTAATGAATTAAAACTGCAACTGTTGGTGCTAACCGGGGTGCCAATGGGATTGACAGTGTTGTAGCCGGTTGCCTGAAATAATTGGTAAATATAGGGCAAAGTAGGTTACAGCAAAATATGTTACAGCAAAGTATGTTATGTTCCCCTTTAATATCCTGCCTGCATGCAGGGAAACTTCCCAGCAGGCTTTTTTAATTTATTTTGCAATCTGTTTATTATGTCTCGGTAAGAAAAGTATAATATAATAAGAATGAAAAATGCTGGCCTACAGAGGAGGCACGGTATGGTTCGTTTAAGTGATCTGCGTGATCGGGATGTCATCAACGTCAATGACGGTCGAAGACTGGGGGTAATCAGCGATCTGGACCTGGATTTGGAAAAAGGGGTTATTAGAGCCCTGATCTTGCTTGGGGCCGGGGGTTTTATGGGTGTTATTGCCCGCAAAAATGATCTGGTTATTCCTTGGGTGCAGGTAAAAAAAATCGGTGTGGATGCCATTCTTGTTGATTGTCCTGTAGAGTGTGAATGAGATTGGTATTGGACAGACCCCCCGGGCTTTAATATAATAAAAATAGCAGTTACATAAATTTGCTAAACGTCTATTTGTTGTTTGAGGAAATTGTTGTTTGAGAAAAATTTGCTAAAACAGGCCCACGGCTTGCAAAAACAGATATTTAGTGCGTGAAAGGGTGGTTTTTTGACTGATAGTAGCTTTCCTTTTAAGGAAATCTGTAAAAGAGATGGCCGAGTTGTACCATTTGACGCCTCCAAAATCACCCAGGCTATTTTTAAGGCGGCGAAAGCTGTTGGCGGGGAGGATTATTCCTTGGCCGAGGGCCTGACCGGGGAAGTTGTTTCTTTTCTTCAGGGACAGCAGTTTGCAGGGTTACTTCCCACGGTGGAAGAGATCCAGGATGCGGTGGAAAAAATACTGATCGAAAAAGGACATGCCCGGACAGCAAAAGCCTATATTTTATACCGGGCCAAAAGAACCCGTATCCGGGAGGCCAAGTCTGAACTGATGGATGTTGTCAAGGATATTCTTTTGTTTGAAGGCGACCGGTTTGATAATCAGGAGGGCCGTTATTCACCGGCTGAAAAAATGTACCAGATTGCATTGGCTGCCAGTCAAAAATATTATTTTGATAATTTGCTCCCGGCGGAAATAGCAGCCGCCCACCAGTCAGGGAGCTATTATATCCATTGTCCCGGTTATTACAGCAAAACCTTTGATTCCCTGCAGGTAGACCTGCTGCCTATGATTAAAAAAGGTTTTGGTTTTTATAAAAAGATTCCTCCCGGTGATATATTAACAGTACTTTTTCATATAGCCCTCCTGCTGCAGAAAAACCAGCAGGATTTATATGGTGAACAGGCGCTGCCTTATTTTGATTATGCCCTGGGCGAGCTGCTGCGTATTTTTAAAATCAGCCCCCAGGCTGCTGCGCTGCGTAGCAGCTTACATACCTTTCTTGCTTACCTGGGTGCCCTTTCAGCCTCTGCGGGCGGCCATGCCTTGCAATGCAGCCTGCAATTTGGGCTGGATCATACTGCAGAGGGCCGGGAAATTACAAGAGTATTGCTGGAAGAAATTAACGCCCGTCAAAACACCGGCCGGGCCTGGCCCAAGTTTATCTTTATGTTGAAAAAAGGTGCAAACCTGTTTAAAGGTGACCCAAATTATGATTTATACCGGCAGGCTTTGCAGGTCTCCTTAGCCGGCGGCAGCCCTTTTTTTTCATTTTGGGAGGAAAACGACCCGGCTGCTGCATCTTTGAAGGACGGGCCATGTTACTTTAGCAATGGGATGAAGCTGTTCAACAACAGGCATAACCCTGCCGGCGGAAAAAGAAGGGGCAATGTTGCTTCGTTGACCATCAATTTACCGCGTTTGGCTCTAAATACCCGCGCGGAAGATCTTTTTTTTGTGGAACTTGATCGCCTGTTGCGGCTGGGGTTGCGCCAACTGCTCCACCGTTTTGAAGTTTTGACCTCTTTAAAGTGCAAGGACCTGCCTTTTCTGATGGGCAACAGGTTGTATCGGGGAAGTGAAAGTCTTTCACCCTGGGAAAGCATTGGGGAACCCTTAAAAAACGGGCTTCTTACGCTGAACTTTACGGGTTTACCCGAAGCTGTCAGGGTTTTCACCGGCAAACAACAGGAAGCAGAACCGGTTGCGGTACTGGTAGCTAAAATTATGGAACACCTTTCACGCCGGGTGCAATCTTTTGCAGAGGAATATGATCTGAATATTGGACTTTGTAACATAAAAAGCGGCAGTATTTTACAAGGTTTTGTGGAAAAAGATCGAAAAGAATTTGGTTTTGTGGCCGGGGTTACCGACAAAAATTTTTACAGTTCCAACTTTATTCTGTTTCAGGAGGATGCCGGCCTGGATGGTAAAATTGCCTTGGAAGGCAAAATACATCAACATTGTTCGGCTGGACATGCCTCCCGGGCTATTCTGCTGCCCGGCATGGATGCCGGCGGTGCGGAAAAAATGATTTTAAAATTTGCAGAAGCCGGCATCGGTTTTCTTTCGTGCAGTACACTCAAGGGGGCAGGCTAGTGCCCGAAGAAGTTTTACAAAAAACTGAAAAAAAAGGCATAACATATTTTTTCCTGCCGCAGTGGGAGGCCTGCGGTCTGGTCGGGCATGGTTTTTCTTCCCGCCGGGGAGGGGTGAGCCGGGCGCCCTGCGATGAATTAAACCTGGGTTACAAAGGGGGGGACCGGCCGCAGGACGTAGTGGAAAACCGCCGCCGGTTTCTGAGTATCTGGAAGAAAAAAAAGCAGGATCTATTTTATGGTGAACAGGTACATGCAAACAAGGTTTTACTGGTTGATGAAAAAATGTGGCCTGCGGGGTACGGGGAACTTTTGGCTGCAGATGCTCTTATTACCCGGGAACCCGGGGTGGTGCTGGGGGCCTTTGCCGCTGATTGCCTGCTAATTTATTTTCTTGACCCGCAAACCCCCGCCTTAGGGTTGGCCCATGCAGGCTGGCGGGGAACTATGCAGGGCATTGCCCCGGGCGTGGTGCAGGCGATGCAAAATAATTTTGCCACCAGGGTAGAAGCCCTGCAGGTTTTGATGGCTCCGGCGATACAGCCCCCCTGTTATGAAGTGGGCGCTGCAGTGCTGCAAGCTGCAGCTGCCTCCGGATGGAAGACCGATCTTGTGTTTTGGCCCGGGAAGAGAAGAAGCCATCCCCACTTCAATTTACCGGAGACCAACAAGAATATGCTTTGCAGGCTGGGTATAAAAAAGGAAAACATTTTTAGCAGTAACTATTGTACACACTGTAACCCGGACCTGTTTTATTCCTATCGGCGATCCGGTGGAAAAATGACAGGTAGCCAGATGGGCATTATTTTCTTAAGGTGACACAATGAGAAAAAGAAGAACAAAACCAGCATATTTAAAGGTTATCGAAGGCCGGAAAAAGACTGTATCGGCAGAGGTTGATGAAAAAAATGCAGCGTCCCGGCCGGTCTATCTGGTTCTTGTCTTACTGGCTTCCCTGTTAATTGCGCAAATACTGATTGGCTGGGCTTGGCGGGCCGCCAGCCGCAGCACAGTCAGTACCCTGCCGACGTTCAGAAGTACGGTCGATGTTTCCTTTTCTGTGCCGGGGACAATTACCTTTGATGAAAAGGTTCTCCTGGCGCCTTGTTCCGGTTATATTTATTATAAAATTGCCGAAGGGCAAAGGGTTCCCCTCAATAAAACTCTGGCCCGGATTACGGCTGTCCCCCTGGAAAAAGGGGAACAGGCGCCGGCAGAAAAGGCGGAAACAAGCGAACCTATACAGCGTTTCAAGTCATGGTTTTTAGGGGAAAAGGAAGAAGAAGGGGAGGCCGCCTCTTTATTACCAATTGATGTAAATGAAGCCAATATTGTTGCCCCCTGTCCCGGGGTGGTCAGCCTGCGCCTGGATGGCCTGGAGGAATTTGGCCCGCAGGGCAAATTTCCATATTTTTCAGAAGAAGAACTTCAGGCTGGCGTATGTGAGTCGCGAATCACTAGTCCCGGGGAAAAAGTGCATCGCTTTGAACCTTTATTCAAGATCATTGATAATTATTACTGGTATTTCAGTGTCGTTCTTCCCCCTGAACTAGGGAGATTAGTTGCTGGAAAGACTGAAGTAAAGCTGTACTTTTCTTTTGCGCCCACAACACCTGTCTGGGGCAGAAAAGTGGAGCTGACGGAGAACGGAAAGAACGGCTCACTAAAAATAACCTGGTGTATCGGCCGGGAATTGCCGGATGTCTTTAACCGGCGCCTGTGTGAAGCAGAAATAGTCTATAAAGATTTACAGGGGGTGCTTGTGCCCAAAAGTGCACTGCAGGAAATTGATGGCAAGCCGGGTGTTTATATCCTGGAAAAGGGGACGATAGTTTTCAAGGAGGTTGATATGCTTCTGGAAAGGGAAAATGATGTCCTGATTAAAAACCTGGAGGAACAGCAAAGGGTGGTATCCCAACCCGCCGAGGTCAAAGAGGGCCAACGGTTGAACTGGTAGCCGGTTAACGGGTGAAAGGAGGAAGATATGCACTGGGGCCTGCGGGGAAATACATTTTGGAGGTGTTCCCGGCGGGGGGCTTAAAGTGCGTCTTACTAAAGGAGTGTCTGGATTTATGCTTGAAAAAAATATAAAAACAGTACAGGAACGCTTAAAAAAAGCTGCTGCAAAAAGAGGGGTGTCTGCGGATAGTATTAACCTGGTGGCAGTAACCAAAACCGTCCCCGACGCTGTAATCCGCCAGGCTTATGCTCTGGGTTTAAATACCTTCGGGGAAAACCGCCTGCAGGAGGCTTTGCCCAAGGTCGCTGCCTTGCCGTCTGCAATCAACTGGCATTTTATCGGTCATCTGCAAACCAACAAAATAAAAAATGTTTTACCTGCCTTTCAGTTAATTCATTCCTTGGACAGTATGAGATTGGCTAAAAGGATACAAAAAGAAGGGGAAAAAATAGATAAAACAGTAAACGTCCTGCTGCAGGTGAATATTGGTTTGGAGGAAAGTAAATTTGGTTTTCATCCCTCAGAGGTTGAAGCTGCCTTGGAGGAACTGGCGGGTTACAGTAAACTAAAGGTTATGGGCCTGATGGCCATTGCCCCTTTCCTGGATGATCCGGAGGCAGTCCGGCCTTATTTTCGCCGGCTTTATGATCTGTATAAAAAGATCGACATTCCAGGGATCACGATGAAATACCTTTCCATGGGGATGAGCAATGATTTTGAAGTGGCTGTGGAAGAGGGGGCTAATATGGTTCGCCTGGGCAGTGTTATTTTTGGGGAACGAAGTTAAATTTGGGGGTAAAGCAACTATGAATTTTTGGGAAAAAGTTTTGCGTTTTTTTGGTTTGCTGGATGAAGAGGAAACAGGGGCGCAGCCGCATGAAAGCGCTGCAAAAACCTTTAAGGGCGGAAAGATAGTGGCCTTTCCTGCCCCGGAAACTTCCTACAGGATGGTCATTAGCAAACCTGTCGGGTTTACCGAAGTAGAAGAAATAGGCGGTCATCTGCAAAATAAGAGACCTGTGGTTGTTAACCTGGAAGGGATGGAACATGAAGAAGCAAAAAGAATGATTGACTTTTTAAGCGGGGTTATCTTTGCTCTGAATGGCAGTTCACAAAAAGTGAACCCTCATATTTTTATTTTTGTTCCCTTTGGGGTAACCATCGACTATGATCCCCGGGGGAACCTTAATCTGGAAGATATTTTTCATGGTGAAAAGAAGGAATATTGGGAGGATGAACTTTTTAAAAAGTAACATTTTTTTTGCACGGCCTTGTGTTTCCAAACATAGTGTGTAAAGGGGTGAGTATTATTTTCTTAAAAAACGTGATCAATATTTTGTTTGAAGTCCTCTATTTTTTAATTTTAATACGCCTGCTTTTTAGCTTTTTGCCGGTAAATCCTTATAACATTCCGCTGCTGGCAAAAACATTGCGTTTTATTTACCAGGTTACAGAGCCTTTTTTAGCCCCCTTTCGCAGGCTTATTCCTCACTTA
>JBMNNQ010000032.1:0-14990 GCA_050942615.1 Dethiobacteria bacterium
CCCAGTCCTTGACAAACTTTTCCCGGTCCTCTCTTTTGGGAAAGGGCGCTTGCGGCCAATTGCCTTCCATCTGGGTAATGCTGATCTTTTCATTAGTCGAATACATCAGGTAGTACAGGGGGTCCATCATCCCCAACTTGATGATCATCTGTTCATGTTTCTTGGTGGTATTATGATTAAATTCTGCTGCGCCTTTGCCTATTCTCTGGGCTGCCCAATAGGTGCCGTCTGCCAGGAGATCCCCAATTCCTTCCCGGTGGGCAACCTTATCCAGCAGCCAGAAAAACCTGCCTTCTTTGTCAGCCGGACAGCCGGCAAAATCCTTTTCTGTAAAGATGCCGGCTTCATATAGTTCGACAGCAAAAGCCAGGATCTGCGGTGTGGAAAAGGAATCCAGCCCGTATTCAAAGGCGCGTTTGCAGATTCTCCAGGTAAAGTCCAGATCATCCACATAGGCCGCCATGGCATAGGTCAGTTTGGAAAAGCACTTCATCATATAGTTGGGAACGTCTTCAAAGGAGATCAGGGCCCCGCACTGTTGGGGACAGTTAAAGCAACTGATCAGCCGGGCGACGGCACTCCTTTGGGATCTGCCCCATTGCTCCTCTATTTCCTTTGTCCAGAAGTCTTTTCTGCGCACACGTGCGTTACCCCAGGAGAAACTTTCAGCATGCCATTTTTCATCAACGTGAAGCATAGACTGTGGCGAGCCGGCACCGGCCATAATAGGCATAATGCCCGGCAAAGGGTTTTCTTTACGGTGCCGCAGAAAAACCCTTATTTCTTCCATATATTCCAACAGCTTGGCCCCATCGGCCACATAGATGTCTTTTGTTCCCCGCACGGCTACAGCTTTCAGATTCTTATCCCCCATTACACCGCCGGCACCGCCCCGGCTGGCGCTGCCCCTGGACTGTTCAATGGAGGCAACAGCGCTCCTGTTTTCGCCGGCCAAGCCGATCGCGGAAACCTGTGCCCGGGGTTCCTGCAGTTCCTCCCTGATCAGCTCCTGAGTTTCAAGGGCGCCCTTACCCTTTAGATGGGTAGCATCGCGAATTTCAACAGTGTCGTTGTTTATCCAGACATAAACCAGTTGAGGCGCCTTACCGCGGAAAACAACTTTGTCATAACCGGCATATTTCAGCTCTGCAGACCAAAAACCACCCATCATGGGATAACAGAGCAAGCCCGTCTGGGGAGAAATTGTGGTAATAAGGGTACGGTTACAGCTGTACACCATCGTGCCACAAAGCAGCCCGGAACTGAAAATCAATAGATTTTCCGGATCAAATGCTTCAGTTTCGGGGGGCACCCTGTCATAGTGAAGCTTGACATCTGTACCCAGGCCCCCCAAAAAAAGTTCCATTAATTGTGGATCGGTTTCCACCTTTTCAACATTGCCTGTTGATAAATCAATTTCCAAATTATAGCCAACTTCAGCATACCTCAAAATAGACACCCCCAAGGTAAACTATTACAAACATAGCATAATATGACAACGGATCAAATAACCTGAAAGTGCTGAAAACTGATTATAAAAAAACAAACTATGGGTTAGCCCTTTCTAGTTAGCCCGGAAGGAAAGGGACACCGCCCACCAACTTAAACCAGCCCCGCCCCTTTTAGAATCAGGGTTGGGAGCGGTAAAGATCGAGGGCAATCCGGTAGCGGGGCAGCAGCATGCCTTCCACTTCTACCTCCCGTAGGACCCGGCGGTGAGTAAAAAGATTTACATCGTACCAATTTTTTAAGAATTCTTCTGTAGCTGCACGCAAGGGGTGGGAAACAATAATGGTACCCCCCGGTTTCAGGTTGTTATGAAAAATCTGCCCCAAAAAGGGATTTAACAGTGGATCATAGAGAATATCTGCGGCGAGAAGATAGTCGAACTGTTCCCGGCAGGAAAAGGTGCGCCAGTCCTCCAACAGCAGTTCTGCCGGCACCCCGTTACGGCCGGCATTTTCACCGGACATCTGCAGGGCTGTGGGGTTAAAATCAGAAAGCACTAGGCGGGCACCTTTGAGGCCACAGACTATTCCCGGCAGGCCCATGCCGGCACCCAGCTCCAAAACGCTGTCCCCGGGAGAAAAAGGCACTTCCTCCCAAAGATAATTGGCCATCGCATAGGCCGCCGGCCAGATGTCAGCCCAGCAGGGCACCTGATCGGGATCGCTGACATCTGTGATCAGTGCTTCGATATCTTCCACGACAACAAATTTAAGTTCCCGCCCGGGTAGGTCAACATAAATTTCTTTCTTCTTTACATCTTTTTTTAGTGACAAAATTTTCCCCTCCCCTTTATTGCCGTCATTTTGAATGCAGCTTAACATAAAGCTGCGTGGCCACAGTGCCGCTGATCCCCGGCACCGCTGCAATCTCCTCCGGCGAAGCTTTGCGCAGGGTTTCCAGGCCCCCAAAATGTTGCAGCAGCGCCTTACGGCGCACTGGCCCGATGCCCGGGACTGTTTCCAAAAAAGAGGCCAGGCTGCTTTTCAGCTGCAGCCCCCGGCTGAAAGAAAGTGCAAAGCGGTGGGCCTCATCACGCACCCGCTGCAGCAGCTGCAGCGCGGGGTGCACAGCCGGCAGGTTGAGCGATTCCTTTTTTCCGGGCAGGTAGAGCTGTTCCTCTTTTTCCGCCAGGGCCACCACTGGCAAGGCACCCTGCCCTGCCCTTTGCAGGGCGGAAAGGGCGGCGGAAAGCTGGCCGCGCCCGCCGTCCACCAGCACCAGCGCAGGCAGGGGCCAGTCCACCCGGCTGAAACGGCGCTGCAGCATTTCAGTCAGGGCCGCATAGTCGTCGCCGGGCGCCGCCGCCCGGATTTTAAAGCGCCGGTACTCATCCTTGCAGGCCTGTCCCTGCTGGAAAACAACCATGGCCCCGGCCGTTTCCCGCCCGGACAGGTGGGAAATATCATACCCTTCAATCCGTGCGGGGGGCGCCGGCAGGGAAAGAACACGGGCCAGTTCCTGCAGCGCCGTTTCCCTTTGCCGGTCCTGCCCCTGCTTTTCCTCTGCCTGCAAAAGGACATTTTTTTTAAGCAGCTCTAAAAGCGCCTTTTTTTCCCCACGCTGGGGAACCCTCATTTTGACCTTTTTATTGTTCCTCTTTTTCTGCAACCAGCCTGATAGCAGCTCTGCTTCCGCCGGCAAATGGGACACCAGCAGTTCACCCGGGATAAAGGCCGCCCGTTCGTAGTAATGACGCAAGAATTCTTTCATTATTTCCCCGGCATCTTCGACCGCTGCGGTCGTTATTGGTGTAAAAACATCCGCCCCCAACAGCTTGCCGGCGCGCACCTTGAAAAGGCCGACGGATACCCCCCGCGGCAGTTCCACTAAGGCGATAATATCCCGGTCCTGTTGGTCGGTGGTCACTGCTTTTTGCTGTTCCATGATTTTCTGTAGAGAGAAAAATTGATTGCGCAGCCGGGCCGCTTTTTCAAACTGTAAATCCGCCGCTGCCGCCTGCATTTCTTTTTCCAGTTTCTTTAAAAGGCGATCCTGCCGCCCCTCCAGAAAAAGGATAACCTGTTCCACAAGCAGGGCATATTCCTTGGCAGTTACTTTCCCCTGGCAGGGGGCCAGGCACCGTTTGATCTGGTAGTTCAGGCAGGGCCGGCCCTGCACAACCCCTTCCTGCAGGGGGCGGCGGCAGCTGCGCAGGGGGAAAAGCTTCTTGATGAGCCTGACTGTTTCTTTAACTGCCCCCGCCTGGCTGAACGGGCCAAAGTACTTAAATCCTTTCCCTTCCACTTTACGGGTTACCTCCAGCCGGGGAAAAGGTTCCTGCAGGTTCAGGCGCAGGTAAGGGTAGTGTTTATCATCCTTAAACTGAATATTATAGCGGGGTGCATGGGCCTTGATGAGGTTGCATTCCAGGATGAAAGCTTCCTCTTCCGTATCGGTCACAATAAAATCGAGTCCGGCAATTTTGGCTACCAGCACCTGCAGCCGGCTTGAAAAACGGGGGGATGGAGCTGTTGATTTTTGAAAGTAGGAACGCACGCGCTGGCGCAGGCTCAGCGCCTTGCCCACGTAGATTATCTCATCATTTTGATCCTTAAACAGGTAGACCCCCGGTTCTTGGGGCAGCGCCGCTGCTTTAGCCGCCACCGGTTCCCTGCAGTCTTCAACCAAAGCTGCCCACCTCCCCCTGATCCTGCTTTCTACTGAAAACAACTTGTTCAGATACCTGTTCCGATGCCTGTTCAGATGCCCCGGATGCTATGGCATGGGAAAAAATTTTCTTTAAAAATTGCCCTGTATAGGAATGATCCAGCCGGGCCAGCTCTTCCGGGGTGCCCTGGGCCACCACTTCACCGCCCCGCGCCCCGCCCTCCGGGCCTAAATCGATCAGATAATCAGCCCGTTTGATCACGTCCAGATTATGCTCGATTACCACCACCGTATCACCGCCGTCCCGCAGCCGTTCCAAAACATAGAGCAGCTTTTTAATATCCTCAGTATGCAGCCCGGTGGTGGGTTCATCCAGGATATAAAGCGTTTTCCCCTCGCTGCGGCGAAAGAGCTCGCTGGCCAATTTAACCCGCTGCGCTTCGCCGCCGGAAAGCGTTGTGGCCGGCTGTCCCAGGCGGATGTAGCCCAAGCCGACATCGGCCAAAGTCTGCAGGCGGCGCTGGATACGGGGAATATGCTGGAAAAATTCCAGGGCCTGCTGCACGCTCATCTTTAGTATATCACTGATATTTTTCCCTTTAAAGGTTACCTCCAGGGTTTCCCGGTTGTAACGTTGACCCTTGCAAACCTCACAGGGCACATAGACGTCGGGCAAAAAGTGCATCCCGATACGCAGGATACCGTCACCGCGGCAGGCTTCGCAGCGGCCGCCTTTCACGTTAAAGCTAAAACGTCCCGGTTTATAGCCCCGCATTTTGGCTTCCTGTGTCTCTGCAAAAATAGCCCGGATCCCGTCAAAGACACCGGTATAGGTGGCTGGGTTGGAACGTGGGGTGCGGCCGATGGGCGCCTGGTCTATTTTGACCACCTTGTTCAGATGTTCCAGCCCCTTTATTTCCCGGTATTCGCCGGCTTTTTCCCTGGCCCGGTGCAGCCGCATGGCCAAGGCCTTGGCCAGCACCTCGTTGACCAGGGTACTTTTGCCCGAACCGGAAACGCCGGTTACGCAGGTGAAAAGCCCCAGCGGCAGGCGGACGTTGATCTCCTTAAGGTTGTTGGCCGCCGCCCCTTTGACCTCCAGCCAGCGATCCTGCGGGGACAGCCTGGTTTCCGGCAGGGGGATGGAACGCCTCCCCGCCAGATAATCACCCGTAACCGAAACAGGGGAGGCCATCACTTCCAGGGGGGTACCGGCCGCCACAAGATGGCCGCCTTCTTCCCCTGCACCCGGACCTAAATCCACAATGTAATCTGCAGCGCGCATCGTTTCTTCATCGTGTTCGACCACGATCACCGTGTTATCAAGGTTGCGCAGCTTAAAAAGCGTTTGCAGCAGGCGGTGGTTATCCCGGGGGTGCAGGCCGATACTGGGTTCATCGAGAATATAGATTACCCCTGTCAGCCCGGAGCCAATCTGTGTCGCCAGGCGGATCCGCTGGGCCTCCCCGCCCGATAAGGTGGCGGCCCCCCGGTCCAGAGTCAGGTAATCCAGGCCGACGTCTAACAAAAAGCCGAGCCGCGCCCTGATCTCCTTCAGAACCTGCCGGGCGATATGCGCCTCCTTCGCCGGGAGGGTTAACCCGGCCAAAAACTCCTGGATTTCCAGCACGGTAGAAGCTGTCAGCTGTGCAATATTTTTTCCGCCGATGGTAACCGCCAGGCTTGCTTCCTTAAGGCGGCCCCCCCCACAGCGTGGGCAGGGTTTACTGCTCATATAGCTGCTCAGTTCATCCCGGCTGCCGTCGCTGACCGTTTCCCGGTAGCGTTTTTCCAAGAGTGGCAGCACCCCGGGGAAAGGCCGGCGGTAGACTCTTGTTCTGCCCCGGTAAGGGCTCTTGTAACGAAATTCAATTTTCTCCGGCGCACCGTAAAAAATCAGTTCCCTTTCCTGTGCGGTGTAGTCCTGAAAAGGTTTGTTCAAATCCAAGTCAAAATGCCGGGCGAAGGATTCCAAAAACTGCAGGTAGTAGCCGTGATGCCCGCCCCAGGGGTGGATGGCCCCTTCGGCAATGGTCAGCTCCGGGTTGGGAATCACCAGCTCCGGATCAAAATCCATGGTAATACCCAGCCCGCCGCATTGGGTACAGGCGCCGTAAGGGCTGTTAAAAGAAAACATACGCGGCGAAATTTCTTCAAAGCTGAAACCGCACTGGATGCAGGCAAAAATAGTACTGAATACCTTTTCGCCTTCGTCTGTCAGGACAATTACCAGGCCATCGCCCAATTCCAGGGCTGTTTCCAGAGAATCCGCAAGGCGGGTTTCCAGTCCCGGGCGGACAATCAGGCGATCAATAACCGCTTCAATATTATGTTTCTGTGTTTTTGCCAGCGGGATGTCTTCCTCCAGCTCCTTTATTTCCCCGTCAACGCGGGCCCGCACATAGCCTTTTTTGCGCAGTTCGTCAAAAAGGGCACTGTATTCCCCCTTCCGCCCCCGCACCAGCGGCGACAAAATTTGCAGGCGTGTCCCTGCGGGTAGGGAAAGCAGCCGATCGACAATTTGCTGCACCGTCTGACCGCTGATTTTTTCCCGGCAATGGGGACAATGGGGTTGGCCGATGCGGGCAAATAAAAGGCGCAGGTAGTCGTATATTTCCGTGATCGTCCCCACCGTGGAGCGGGGGTTTTTGGAGGTCCCTTTCTGGTCAATAGATACCGCCGGTGAAAGGCCGTCGATAAAATCAACATCCGGTTTATCCAACTGGCCCAAAAACTGCCGGGCATAAGCTGAGAGGGACTCTACATAGCGCCGCTGCCCTTCCGCATAAATAGTATCAAATGCCAATGAAGACTTGCCGGAACCGCTCAGGCCGGTAACGACCACCATTTTATTGCGGGGTATCTCCAAGTCGATATTTTTGAGGTTATGTTCCCTTGCTCCCTTAATTACAATTTTATCCATATTCTATCCGTCCCTCCGTTGCTAAGGACAACTCTAACCCGCAGGCCCCTAAACACACTGGGGTACCATCTTCGGTAGTGGAAAGCCCGGCCCCGGCCAGGGGGCACCGTAGGGTAATTCCCGGCCTGCAGGATGTTATACCTGTGGCTTTTTTGCCGGGGCCCCGCGGGTGTGCCAAGAGAACCGGCCCCCTGTCACTTCAGCCTGTGGCTTTTTTGTTGGGGCCGCGGGCCCATTTTTTGCCCAAAGCGCGGATTTCGAACAGGGCGTCTCTTAATTCAGCCGCCCTTTCATAGTCCAGCTGCCGTGCAGCCTCCTGCATTTCTTTTTCCAGGCGGCGGCAGATTTTTTCCCGTTCTTTTTTCCCCAGCGCCCGGGCTCTTTCGGATGATAAATATTCCGGGGTATCCTCCTGCACCCTGGTGGCTTCCAGCGGCGCCCGGATTCCTTTCTTGATCGTGCGGGGTACAATTTTGTGCTCCCGGTTGAAAGCCATCTGCTTTTCCCGGCGCCGGGTGGTTTCTGTAATCGCCGCCTGCATGGAAGGGGTTACCTGCTGGGCGTACATAATCACCTGGCCGTGCAGGTTGCGTGCCGCACGCCCCGTCGTCTGAATTAAAGAACGTTCTGAACGCAGGAACCCTTCTTTATCTGCATCCAAAATTGCCACCAAGGATACCTCCGGCAGATCCAGCCCCTCCCTTAAAAGGTTGATTCCAATTAAAACGTCAAAGGCCCCTATTCGCAGGCCGTAGATAATTTCCATCCGCTCCAGGGCATTGATATCCGAATGCATGTAGCGCACCTTTAGCCCCATTTCTTCGTAATAATCCGTCAGATCTTCGGCCATTCTTTTGGTCAGGGTCGTAACCAATACCCGCTCTTTGCGGGCCACCCTTTTCTTTATTTCTCCGTAAAGATCTTCCACCTGGCCTTCCACCGGCCGGACGATGATCTCCGGATCGATCAGGCCCGTGGGCCGGATGATCTGTTCCACCACCTGGTGGCTGTTTTCCATTTCATAAGGCCCGGGGGTGGCGGAAACATAGACCGCCTGTTTCACCAGCCGGCTGAATTCATCAAACTGCAGCGGCCGGTTGTCCAGCGCCGAGGGCAGACGAAAGCCGTGTTCCACCAGGGTGCTCTTGCGAGCATAGTCGCCTGCATACATCCCCCGAATCTGGGGCACGCCGACATGGGATTCATCGATAAACAGGAGAAAGTCCCGGGGGAAATAGTCCAGCAGGGTATAGGGCCTGCTGCCCGGCGGACGCCTGTCCAGATGGCGGGAATAATTTTCAATACCGCTGCAGAAACCTACTTCCAGCATCATTTCCAGATCGTAGTTGGTGCGCTGTTCCAGGCGCTGCGCCTCCAGGTCCTTCCCGGCTGCCCGCAGTTTTGTCAACTGTGCAGCCAGTTCGGCCTCAATGTCCCGCACTGCAGCGCGCAGCTGTTCCCGGCCTGTCACGTAGTGGGAGGCGGGAAAGATCGCAATATGGTCCCGTTCGCCCTGCACCCTGCCGGTCACCACATCAATTTCCCGCAGCCGCTCAATTTCGTCCCCAAAAAATTCCACCCGGACGGCCGCATCTGTAAAGGAAACGGGGAATATTTCCAGGCTATCGCCCCGCACACGAAAAGTGCCCCTTTTAAAGTCGTAATCGTTGCGTGCATATTGTATAGCCACCAGCTTACGCAGGATCTCCTCCCTGCTTTTGTGCATGCCCAAGCGCAAGGAAAGCACCTGTTCCTTATACTCCTGTGGCGAGCCCAGCCCGTAAATACAGGAAACGCTGGCCACAATAATGACATCCTGCCGTTCAAAAAGGGCGCTGGTGGCCGAATGCCGCAGCTTATCTATTTCATCGTTGATGGCGGCATCTTTTTCAATATAAAGGTCTGTTTGCGGAATGTAGGCCTCCGGCTGGTAATAATCATAGTAGCTGATAAAATATTCAACCGCATTATGGGGGAAAAATTCTTTAAACTCACTGCAGAGCTGCGCAGCCAAAATTTTATTCGGGGCCATGATCAGTGTTGGTTTCTGAATCTGTTCAATAATGTTGGCCACCGTAAAAGTCTTGCCTGAACCGGTCACCCCAAGTAAAACCTGCTTTGGCAGGCCCTCCCGCAGCCCCTCCGTAATTTCTTTGATCGCCTGGGGCTGATCCCCCTGGGGGGTAAATTCGGCAACAAGTTTAAATTTATGCATTGCTTCACAACCCTTCTACTCCAAAGCCGATCAGGATATTATAACATATTTGGGGGCCGGTTAACAAAAGGCCGTGAAACAAAAAAACCTCTGGAACAAACCAGAGGGGGGGAAAAACAAACAGCATTTCAGTTTTATTCCTCTTCCAACAGCAGGGCCGGTCGTTCTCTTTCAGCCAGGAAGCCGGTCACCTCTTCAACGCTTTTTTCCTGCTGTTCAATTTCCGGGGAAACATAGCGGCCGATGTCCTGCACAGATTTTCCCAGCTGCTGCAGCTGTTGCTGCAACTGGTAGCCCATTTCCCGCAGCTTGTTAATGGTCTGTTCCATAGCCACTCTTTTTTGCATAATTTCATTTTTCAAAAGGGGGTTCCCAGAAAACAAACCCTGCAGCCCCTGGCTGGCGCCTGCTTTTTCTTCAAATTGAGAAAGGCTCCCGGTCAACGCACCCTGTAAAGTGAGCTGTTCTTCCATAATTTTTTGCAGGCTGTCCAGCACGGTCTGCTGCTGCATCTGCAGGGTAATCAAAATTTGTTCCAATTTATAGCGGTTTTGGCGTAGGCTGTTGAGAATTCGATTTAGCTTGAAATCTACTGCACTTTGTTCCAGCATAAACCTGCTCCTTATCTTTACTTGTTCCAAGGTAGAACTTTCTGCCGCTATTTTAACCAGAACCGGCGTTAATATACAAGAACCGGGGGGAAGATCGGGGGTACCCCGGCAGCACCCTGCCTTGCAGGGAGCTAGCCGTTCCCGGGGAAAAAGCGGCGGCTGATTTTCTGCCAAAGAGAACCTTGTTTAATCTCCACAAAAGTTCTGGCCCACCGCCTGGGGGCAAAAATTAGGCCTGCCTGGCTGGCCGGCAGGGGATAGAGGTTCACCGGCAGTTTAAGTTCCTGCCGGCCCCTTTTTATTTTAAGCAAAACCTGGTAGTAGTTCTGCCGCAAGGCCTCCCCGTAGTCCGTTTCAGAGCTGATGGGTTCACCGTTCACCTCTAAAAGCAGATCCCCCACCAGCACACCCGCCTTTTGGGCCGGTGAGTCCGGAAAGACAGCCATTACCTTCAAACCGTCGCTGCTGTCGGATTCGAAAAGGGGTTTCCCGGAAAATTCGTCCCTGTTTCCCTTGTATATAATATATTCATGGCCCAACGGAGCAAAAAGGGCAGCCGGCAGCAGCACTGCCGGATAAAATATGGAGGCTGCCGCCAGGGCTGAGAGTATGATACTGTAAAAGGCTAAATAACACGCTGTTTTTGTTCTTTTTTCTTCAGGTTGCCGGGAGAGGGCCAGATCGCCATAACCCAGGCCCGCCACTAAAGGCATCATCAGGTAGATCACCTGCTCCCCGCCGCCGGGGGTCAGCACCTCCCCCAACAGCGGCCACCAGTCCGGCATGGCAACCCCCCCGGTCAGAAATTCTGAGTTTTCGGCCACGACCTGGCCCCAAAGGCCTGTCAGGGGCAGAGGCCAAAAACGCTGCAGGCTGTAACCGCCGACCACTTTCCCGGCCGGGGTTTTAAGGTAGATGGGGCTGGAACCAAGGTGCCCGCTTAAAAATATTAAAAAGGATTCCGTGAGATGCAAAATGCCGATCAGTGCCAGCAGGCCAGGCAGGTGAATGGCCGCAATACCCTGTAAAAGGCCCACAGTGCCCAACACCGGCCAATATGGTTGCAAAAAACGAAGGGCTAAGGAAACAATAGAGATCAGACCGCCTGCATAGGCAAAACAAAGAAAGCGGGGGTTAAACAGCAGTAAAAAGAGGGCCAAAGGCCAAAGGTAGATAATACCGATATTTTCCAGGGAAATACCCAAAGTGATCAGAAAAAAACTGCCAAACAGCCCCCCCAGCAGGCCATAAAAAATGGAATAGGCAGTCTGCCGCCAGATATTGTTGTAAGGCTGGCCAAAGAGTTTTTGTTCCAGGTGAACGGTGCGCCGGTATTGGGTAAACACGATCACAACAACCAGCCAGAAAAAAGGGTTGCACAAAGCCAGGAGCGTTGTTTTGGTCATTAATAAGAAAATTTCCGTCCAGTCGTTCATCGGCCGGCCCCCTTGGCGGGAAGCAGGGCCGTGTTACCCTGCACCGCATCCCGCAATGTTTTCCGGGCAAAAAGCAGCTGTTCATCCACGGCCGCGGCCCTTTGGGCCAGGGACTGGCGCAACTGTTCCCTGGTGGGGGCATCAAGTTCCCCGGAGGGGTCTTTCTGCTGAAACGTCTGGAAGCTCTGCAGCGCAGCCAAAGTCTGTTCGTCGAGCACACCCGTAATTTTCAGGTCATATTCCAAAAAACTTAACATTTCCTGCAGCAGTACCACTTTTTCCCCGGTATCCCCGGGTGTCAGTTCGCGGGGCACCGGACGGTGCTGCAGGTAATATTCGGCAGGCAGCTTGACCTCAAAATCGGGCTGTAAGCCGTCACGGTGCAGGTCATGCCCCCCGGGGGTTAAATATTTGGCGATGGTATAACGCAGCCCGCCCCCGTCGCTGAGGTATTCCAGGTACTGCACGGTAGCCTTGCCAAAGGTGGGCCTGCCTACCAGCAAGGCCCCGCCCCGATCCTGCAGGGCACCGGCAATAATTTCGGCGGCGCTGGCTGTATATTCATTGACTAAAACAAGTATTTCATAAGCCGGGGGCTTGGCCCGAGACAGGTAGCGTTCCCGTACATTCCCTTCCCGATCCACCACCCTGGTAATCTCCCCGGAAGGAACAATTACCTCCCCCACCCGGATCGCCTCTTCCAGCAGACCCCCGGGGTTGTCGCGCAGATCCAAAATCAGACCTGCCAGCCCCTGTTTTTCCAAAGAGTGCACTGCCGCGGCAAAATCTTCCCCGGTCCCCTGATCAAAGCTGGTAATCTGCAGATAACCGATCCCCTTTTCCAGGAAATGGGCGAAAACCGTATCCATTTCAATCTGGGCCCGCGTCAGGGTCACCTGGAAAAGATCCTTTTCCCCGGCCCGCTGGACGACCACCTCCAAGGATGTACCCGTGGGCCCCCGCAGGAGGCGCGCCGCCTCATTGATATCCAACCCGGATATACTGCGGCCGTCAACTTCTATAAGGTGATCGCCGGGCAGCAAACCGGCATAATGTGCCGGGGTGCCTTCGATTACCCGCACAACCATTATTTCACCCTCGTCTTCCACAATTTCTACACCGATACCGCTGAGGGAACCCGTCGTCCGGATGAGCATCTCCTCCAGGTATTCCGGATTCAAATAAGCGGTGTAGGGATCGTTCAGCGAACGCAGCATACCTTCCAGCGCTCCCTGTAGCAGTTTTTCTTTTTCTACCGGCTGGAAATATTTATCCTCCAGGAGATCCCAAACCTCCCAAAAAAGTTTGCCCTCTGCCCTTTCCCCCGCCACCTCCAGAGCCGGTGTGGTAAAGAAAAAACGGGTAAAAAGATATGTTGTCATGTTGCTTAAGAGCAGCAAACACACCAACAACACCATCCATTCCCGTCGCTTCATGGGAAACACCATCTTTCCGAAACCAAAATTGTATTGAAAAAGTAAACCTCCCCTTCCTGCACCCGCGGGTGTAAAGGAAGGGGATGATTAGCCAAGCAAGCAAACTGCCCTTCTATTTTATTATACCTTTTCAGGCGTAAAAAGACCAGGATCCTAGAAATTTAACAGGGGATCAGAAAAAACCCATGGGATTCTGCCGGGCACCGTCCAGACGCACCTCAAAATGGATGTGCGGCCCTGTGCTCGAACCGGTGGAGCCGACCAGCGCTATGTTTTGCCCCCGGGAAACCTGCTGGCCGGGTGCCACCAACAGAGTGTGGCAGTGCGCATAGAGCGTGGTCAGTTCCTTGCCGCCGCTTTGGCCGTGGGCAACAATAACCAAGCGGCCGTAGCCGTAGGAAAGGCTGCCGTTCAGACCAGCATAGATCACCACGCCGTCATCCGCTGCCCTGATATAAACAGGATTGCCGTTATAATTGCCGGAACCGGGCCAACGGGTACGGGGGATACCGATGTCCACCCCGCTGTGAAATTCCCCGGGACGGCCCGTAATGGGATTTACACGCGTGCCGTAGCCGGATGTTATCCAGGAGGTCCCGTATTCAGCCAGGGGCCACTGCAGTTTGCCGGAAGGGACAAAATGGGACGTTTGCGGCTGCCTTTCGGCCTGCAGCTGCCGGATCAGCGCTTCCATTTTTTTTGCTTCCTGCTCCAGTTCGCGGATCGCCTTTTCCTGAGCTTCAATATTCCCCTGCACCACAACCAGCAGTTCTTCATGGGCAGCCTGCTGCTTGCGCAATTCTGCCTGTTTTTCCACCCGTTCCGCCTTCAAATTAAACAGCCGTTCCTTTTCCTTTTCCAACTGTTCTTTTAATTCCTGAACAGCCATTTTTTCTGCAAAGGCTTCCTCCAGCAAGACAAGATCGTTTTCAGCAATCAACTTCAGATCATTCAACTGCGTCAGAAATTCTGCAAAACTGCTGACCTCGAAAAGAACTTCCAGGTATCCCGCTTCCCCTTTTTCATAAAGGGCCCTTAACCGTTTTTTAAGGAAGGCATCCCTTTTTTCCACCTGTTTTTCGGCCTCGGCCAGTTCCGCTGCCGCGACCTCAATTTCTTCTTCCATAACCCGGATATCGCTGTCCAGTTGGTTCAACTCCTGCTGCAGCGCCTGCAGACTGTTTTCCAAACCAGCCAGGTCTGCTTCCAATTTTTTTTCCTCGCTCCGGTACTCAGCCAGTATTTTACCCCGGTCCTCCAAATTTTTTTCTACCCGCCCCAGTTTCTGCTGTGAATCCTTAATCCGCTGTTCCAGGGGGGCGGCATAACCGGGCAAAATAAAACTGAAGGCAAGCAGCGCAATTAATAACAAAGTTAAAAAACAGCGGGGTTTGGAAAAAAACATACCTGGCAACCTCCTTGAAATAAACATAAAAAAATACACATAAACCTAATTGACAGCAAACCAACCCTGCCGGAAGAAAATCAGACTTTTAAGAACCGCCGGACAGAAATTGTACTGCCTACAATCCCCAGGGCCACGCCCAAGGGAAGCAGGATTTTAACGATTTCCTCCACAACTTTTTCCGGCGGCAACAGGGATACAAAATAAATGTTGCTGCGCATCCACAAGGCCGCCGCCTGATAACTGTAAAAAATAACAATCACCGGAATAACAGCACCGATCAGGCCGAGAATCAAACCTTCAAAAAGAAAAGGCCAACGAATAAACCAATCCGTCGCCCCCACATATTTCATAATCATAATTTCCTTGCGCCGGACATACACTGTCAGCCGGATCGTGTGGGCGATCAAAAATACCGTCGTCACAGCCAGCCCGGCCATAAAGGCAAGGCCGATCCAGCGCACCAGCCCAGTAAATTGGAACAGGGGCTCGACCACACCGCTGCCGTAGTCCACTTCGGCCACACCAGGGTAAGACTCAAGCTGCGCAGCCACCACAGAAATTTCTTCAGGGATGGCAGTCCGCAATTCATAAGAATCCCGCAGGGGATTGTCTTCCGGCTCTTCGTATCCTTCCAACAGGCTGGAGCGATCGCCTAATTTATCCTTGAGGCGCCCCATGGCCTCTTCCTTGTCCACAAAACGCACTTCGCTTACCTGGGGATGCGCCACCAACCTGCTGTGCAGTTCAGCCCGCGTGCTTTCACTTGCCTTCTCGTCAATGCGGAGCACAATCTGCACATCTTCTTTCAAATCATGCGTGACCAGGTCTACGTTAAAACTGAGCAC
>JBMNNQ010000149.1:0-2734 GCA_050942615.1 Dethiobacteria bacterium
CGGTAATGCGGTAGTATTTAAAACCGGTATTACTTCTTATTCCGGCGGGGTGCAGGTAGCTTCCGATATAGTCCAGATCAAGATCATAACCGATATCGCGATAAAATTCCCGGTAGTCGAAATCTCCCGGGTAGCCTTCCTTGGAACTCCAAACCTGGTGTGAGGTTTCCGGATCGCGACCGAAGGCAGCCAGACCGCCGGGGGTAAGAATCGGGCTGTAGACGCCGTACTTAGGCCGGGGCGTGGCATAAAGCACGCCATGAGTAGCAGTAAAGAAGTAGCAAAGCCCCAATTCACTGAGGATATCTTCCAAATCGGGTGTATAGGCACATTCGGGAAGCCAGATGCCCCGCGGGGGAGCACCAAAGATTCTTTCAAAATTTTCGATGCCGGCAGCAACCTGGGCATAGATAGCTTCTTTCTGAATGCCTAACAGGGGCAGGTAGCCATGGGTAGCTGCAGAAGTGAGCAATTCAACATGCCCGCTTTGCTGCAGTTCTTTAAAACCTTCTACCAGCCGCCTGCCGTATTTTTCATTAAATAGATAAGAAGTGAAATCAAGCCTTTCCCGGTATAGCCTGGCCAAAGGTGCAAAAACAGGGTCTCCTGCTGTTCTTTTTTCTTCATCCGCGGCCAGTTGTTGCAGCCTTGAGAGGTAGTGAGCATAACGTTCTTGTAAAAAAGGGTCTTCCATCATGGCCAGAAGGGTCGGGGAAAGTGAAAAGGTGACGGCATAATCGATCTGCTCCCTTTCCAGGCCCTGAAAAACCCTGAGTAGCGGTATATAGCACTCTGTAATGGCTTCAAAAAACCATTTTTCTTCCAGAGATTGTTTGTGTTCCGGATGTCTTACATAAGGTAAATGGGAGTGAAAGACAAAAGCAATATAACCCTTGGTCATTTGGTTGCCCTACTTTCTTCTTTTTTCTGTGGCAGCTGTAGGCCCCGTTGCGCCATTTCCAGAGAGCTAAGGTTGCCGCGGCCGATGCGCCAGTATAAACGGCGCGCCTGCCAATCCGGCAAACGCCAGTTTTCATCAATGATTTCGCTCAGACTGTCGCGGGGGGTGCTGACTGTATTTGAGGTCAGTATAACTTTGAATTCCCCGTTTGGCAGGTAATAGCCCAGCTCTACCCAATAATTTTTATCAGGAACACCCGCCTTTATGTACCAGTGATCCGCACTGGAGGTAATATTAAGATCAAAGAATGTGCCGGCTTCTTTGTCTTCTGAAAAACGGTGAATGCGCAGCCCAAATTTCAGGGAAGCATAGTCCCTTTGGGTTTCTTCTGCAATGATGTTTCTTGTTGGCCAGCTCACCTCCCAATAAGCAAAAAGCCAGTAAGGATCACGTGGCAGAAGGACGAGGCGATCCTCTCCGTAATATGAAGGCAAGCTTTTTCCCCGGTTTAAATTTTCTTTGCTGGAAGGATGCATGATTTTTTTCACCTCTTTCTACCAGGCTATTATTCCCCGACCCAAAATTTTTATAGCCTGAAAAAGTATTCTATTGCGGGCTGTTTTGTATAAAAAAAGGTTCCAGGGGCAATCTAAACTTGTTAAAAAAAAAAAGGGGGCTGCCAAATGCTGGTAAGCATGGCAACTTTCGAACATTTACCCATTAGGGTGGGGGGTCTGGCGGAAGCTGTTACCTCTTTGGGCGAATCACTGAGTAAAGTTGAAGATGTCATTGTTTTTATGCCTGCACATGGAATTTTGCAGGATGGCGATGAAAGTTATTCTTATCCGCCTAATAAATATTGTGATTTTCGTATTCTTGTCGGGGAACATTTTTTCCCCGTAACTGTTTATCAGACAGAAAGAAACGGCGTGCGTATTTTTCTTTTTAGTAATGAGGTTCTTGATCACCCCAATGTTTATGAACCCCGGGAAATGTTTATTCAAAAAATGGTTCATTTTACCAAAGCGGTGCCCGGTTTAATTAATATGATGTTAAAAAAAGAACAGCGTAAACCGGATGTAATCCATATTAATGATTGGCACTGTGTTTTTGCCGGGGGCCTGGTCAAGAAATATTTTAATGTGCCATTTGTTTTCACTATTCACCGTCTTTGTCGGGAACGTATTTCTGTGCATGAGCTGAATGAGGTCAACTTAAGTGAACTGGTCGATCCCCGCTATTTAGAAGGCGATATGTTTAACATTGAAAAGTTTGGCGGGCACCACTGTGATCAACTAACGACGGTCAGCTATTCCTATCTTAATGAAGAATGGCATACTTTTTTTAGCACCTTTGAGGGTAAAACCACCTATGTTTGGAATGGAACTGATTCCACATTCTGGAACCCCGAATTTCTCAAGTATGCACAGCATCCCCGCCAGGAAAGAAGAAGGTTGGTTTTGAAGGAAAACGGACTGGAGGACGGTATTTTATTTTTTAACGTAGGCCGCCTGGATACTGAACAAAAAGGCATAGATATCCTGCTAGACGCTTTTGAAATGATTATGCGCGGCGATATTCCCGAATCACAAGCTCTCCGGGAAAAAATCCGTCTTATTATTCTTGGTTCCGGCGATCAACATTTAGAGGCTGCAACCCGGAATTTGGAACAGCGTTATCCACAAAACATGAAAGCTTTGCTTACCTACCTGGGCCGCGAAACCACACGGGAATATTACGGCGCTGCTGATTTTTGCCTTATTCCTTCCAATTTTGAGCCTTTTGGTCTGGTGCAGCTGGAAGCAATGTGTATGGGTTGTATCCCCATTGGGT
>JBMNNQ010000033.1:0-14645 GCA_050942615.1 Dethiobacteria bacterium
CTTGTAATGACTTTCTACCGCTTTCAAAAAATTACCCTTGTTTCAGTCAGCCTTGCCGGGGCTGTAACCTTTAATGTAGTACAATTGGCGCTGGCCTCTTTGTTGGTAAAAAATATGCTGCTGTTCAGGGGATACCTTCCTTTTTTATTGCTGCTTGCCGTTCCCACGGGGTTTTTTACCGGGCTGGCCACCGCCTACCTGGAAAAAACGGCCCGCCGGGCCGGCCTACAAATAGAAGCAGATGAGGAGGTAATATGGGAAAAATAACTATTAAGGATATGCCACTGGAAGAGCGCCCCCGTGAAAAAATGAAGGAACAGGGAGCCGGCAGGCTGTCCAATGCCGAACTTTTAGCGGTTATTATCAGGACAGGCCATCGGGAAAAAACAGCCATACACCTTGCTGAAAAGGTGATTACCCGGGCCGGGGGGCTGCGTTTTCTGCCCGACTATACCCTGGAGGAGCTGCAGGAAATCAAAGGGATTGGCTTGGCCAAGGCTGTTCAAATCAAAGCGGCCCTTGAACTGGGCCGGCGTATGGCAGCCACCCTGCGGCCGGCAGCGCTGTCTTTAAATTCTCCCCAGGATGTAGCCGGTTTTTTAATGGAGGAGATGCGTTATTACCACAAGGAATATTTTAAAATCATCCTCCTGAATACAAAAAATCAGATAATTTCTTTGGAGGATATTTCTGTAGGCAGTTTAAATTCATCCATTGTCCATCCACGTGAAATATTTCATGTTTCCATAAAAAAAAGTGCAGCTGCAATTATTCTGGCGCATAACCACCCCAGTGGTGATCCGCATCCCAGTAATGAAGATCTGGAGGTAACGAAAAGGGTGGCGGAGGCAGGGGAGATCCTGGGGATAAAGGTTTTGGATCACCTGATCATCGGTGAAGGGAAATATTTTAGCCTTAAGGAAAAAGGCCTGCTATAATTAACAGGTTTATGGCCCGGTCTGTGATATAATATTTTTAGCTGGTTTAGATACTGAAAGCAAAGAAAAATGAAAGGGGAGGGCTGTAGATGGCATTTTTCAGCAGGTTCTTTTCCAGAAATATCGGTATAGATCTTGGTACTGCCAATACATTGGTTTATGTTAAAGGAAAAGGAATTGTGCTGCGGGAGCCCTCTGTAGTTGCTATACGCAGGGACACGGGATCGATTTTGGCAGTGGGGGAAGAAGCAAAAAAAATGATCGGGCGTACACCCGGTAACATTGTTGCCGTCCGGCCGATGAAGGACGGTGTGATTGCCGACTTCGATGTGACCCAGATTATGTTACGGCACTTTATTGCCAAATCCTACCGCCGGCGAACTTTTTTTCTTCCTCATGTGGTCATCTGTGTTCCTTCAGGTGTTACTGAAGTGGAAAAAAGGGCGGTCCTGGATGCCACGAAACAAGCTGGAGCCAAAGAAGCTTTTTTAATTGAGGAACCGATGGCCGCGGCTATCGGTGCGGGCCTGCCGGTGGAGGAACCCACAGGAAGCATGATTGTGGACGTGGGGGGCGGTACCTCTGAGGTGGCGGTAATTTCCCTGGGGGGCGTGGTTACCAGTGAATCAATCCGCATCGGTGGAGACGAAATTGATGATGCCATTATTAATTATATCAAAAAAAATTATAATTTAATGATCGGTGAGCGTACTGCAGAAGAGATTAAAATCAGAATTGGTTCGGCCTACCATAATCCTGAAGAAGAGCAGATGGAGATCCGGGGGCGTGATCTGATCAACGGGCTGCCCAAGCTGTTAAATATCAGTTCCTGGGAAATAGAAACTGCCCTGGAAGAACCGGTGGTGGCGATTGTGGATACAATTAAGATAACGCTGGAAAGAACGCCGCCGGAATTAGCCGCAGATATTATGGAGAAGGGAATTGTAATGACGGGCGGCGGCGCCCTGTTGAATGGGCTCGACAAGTTGGTGACGGAAGAAACCGGTATGCCTGTTTTTTTAGCGGAAAATCCTCTGGACTGTGCCGCTTTGGGTGCAGGTAAATCACTCGACGCGATCGATCTTTTAAAAAAGGTGGCCATGAACCCCTACAGGCATTTTTAGGAAAAATGGGGTGTGCAGATTGAAACAACCGACCCGGAGGCTCGTCATTATTTTAATTTTAATCGTTTTGTTACTTTCCCTGAGCATTTTTACAGGGAAATTTTATTGCCGTTACAGTTTTGTCGAAGATCTGCTCATGACCGGAATTCAGCCTGTACAGGGTTTTTTTTCACGGGCAGGCGAATGCATCTATGTTTTTTTTGAAGGGATGTTGGAATACAACAGGGTTTTGGAGGAAAACAAACGGCTTAAGGAACAACTGGCCGCCGGACAGAATTTAAGTGCACAGTTGATGGAGCTGCGTAAAGAAAATCACCGGCTCCGGGAAATGCTGGGTTTTAAGAGGCAGACCGCCTATACCCTTTTGCCGGCAGAAGTTGTGGCCCGGGATCCCAGCCAGTGGTTTGAAACGATCACCATCAATAAGGGATATGCAGACGGGGTGCAAAAGGATATGGCGGTTGTAACCTCTGAAGGGCTGGTAGGCAGCGTTTTCTTTGTTTCTAAAAATTCCTCACGGGTTTTAATGTTAACAGATTCGCGCCGGGCAGTCAGCGCTTTGGTACAGCGCTCCCGGGAACCGGGTTTTATCGGCATTATTGAAGGTTACCCTGAAAAAAAAGGGTTTTTAAGGATGAGCAATCTTTCCCCGGAGGCTAACATTCAGCCGGGTGATACAGTGATCTCTTCCGGTTTGGGAGGGGTTTTCCCCAAGGGGTTGGTCATCGGTCACGTTGTTGAGGTCGGCCAGGATCAATATGGTTTGTTGCAGCAGGCACTGGTGCGTTCCTCTGTAAACTTTAACCGTTTGGAAGAAGTATTTATTGTTTTCGAATTCCCGGCAGAAGAAGTTGAAACAGAATAAAGGTGATTGTTTTGGAAAAAAAATTTCAACTTATTTTTTACCCCGCCTTTATTTTTGTCATTATTTTAATTTTGATTTTTCAGGGTTCCTTCCTGTCTTATTTTTTTTCCCAGGGTTGTATGCCGGATTTAGTGCTGATCATTGTTCTTTGCCTTACTTTTCTGACTGATGAAAAAAGGGGCATGTTAGCCGGTATAATTGCCGGTCTTTTACAGGATATTATTTTTGGTCCGGCACTGGGGGTATTTACCCTGGCAAAAATGCTTGCCGCTTTTGGGGCCGGCTTGATTTCCCGGGAAATCTATAAGGATCAGATTGTCGGCCCGACCCTGGCAGTTTTTTTGCTCACTTTTTTTCACGAGGCGATTGTTTTTCTGCTGGTAAGCCTGGTTTGGAGGGGAAGCTGTTTTAATTTTTATTACAGCTTTAAAAATTTATTTTTAACAAGGGCCTTCTACCATCTAATTTTAACCATACCGCTCTACCCTCTGCTTTACCGGGCAGAACAAAAAAACTTCTTCTTGCCTTATTTTTAGCAACCTGAAAAAGAGGAAATCCGTATGGATAAAAAAATGCTGCAAAGAACGAGAATCTTCATTTACCTGGTAATTGGTATTTTCATAGTGCTTTTGTTGCGACTGGCCTTCCTACAGGTCTACCGTTATGAATATTACTGGGCCAGGGCAGAAAAAAACCGCCTGCGGATTCTACCCATTACCGCGCCCCGGGGAGAAATATTTGCCCATGACGGGGAACAGTTGGTTACAAACAGACCCGGCTTTACTGTGTCGCTGGTAGACTTGGGTCAGGGTTACAATGAGCAGACGATTGCTTACCTGGCGAAACTGTTAGCCATGGACGAAGCAGAAATTTGGCAAAAAATTGACGCCCAGTATTACCGCCGCTACCTGCCGGTGCGTCTTAAAACGGATGTCAGTATGGAGACGGTATCCAGGATTGCGGAAAGGCGCCTGGAATACCCGGGTGTTTTGATCGAGGTTCAGCCGATTAGAAACTATGTCCATGGTAAGTTTTTGGCGCATGTGCTCGGTTATATGGGAGAGGGGGTTGTTCCCCCCTGGGTGGAGGAACACTGGCAGGAAACAGGCTATGAATACCGGCAGGGGGAACCGGTGGGGCAGGCGGGGCTGGAATTGGCCTGGGAACCGTTTCTGAAAGGTGAGGATGGGGGTATTCAGGTGGAGGTAAATTCCACCGGGCAGGCTATCGGGGAATTTGAAAGGGTGGAACCCAAGCCGGGCCATGATCTTTATCTGACGATAGATGCGTCTTTACAGCTTGCAGTGGAAGAGGCTTTAAATGAAACGGTGGAAGACTTGATGGCCGGGAATAACCGCTATGCCGGGGAAGCTGCAGCGGTGGTGCTCGATCCCCGTTGCGGGGCTATTTTGGCCATGGCAGACACCCCGGTGTACAATCCCAACACCTTCAGCGAGGATTTTCCCCTTTTGGAACAGGATCCCCGCCGTCCGCTGGTCAACAAGGTCATTGAAGAACATTATCCGGTAGGTTCAACTTTCAAAATGGTAACAGCTATGGCGGCCCTGCAGGAGGGGGCGATCACCAAAGAGGGAAGGGTTTTCTGCGGGGGGGCTATTACGCGCTACAATGCAACCAAAACCTGCTTCCGGGGTACTGCCCACGGGTCCTTGAATATTTTGCAGGCTCTTCAGCGGTCTTGTAACATCTTCTTTTATGAAATGGGGTTAAGGGTGGGGATTGACACGCTGGCGCAATATTGCCGGGAATTTGGTTTTGGCAGCCCCGTAGGGCTGACTGATATTTTTGGTGAAAAAAAAGGCATTGTTGCCAGCCGGGAATTCAAAAGAAACCTTTACCAGGAAGCGTGGTACCCGGCTGAAACCATGGATGCAGCCATTGGCCAGAGCTTTCACAGTATCACGCCTTTGCAGCTTGCCAATTATACGGCCATGGTTGCCAACAGGGGTATTCACTACCGGCCTTATCTGGTCGAGAAAGCTGTTGATTGTGAGGGTAACCTGGTAATGGCTGCTGAACCGGAGGTTCTGCATAAAATGGAAGTGGACCAGGCCCACTGGGATACCATCCAACAAGGAATGTCCCTGGTGACCACACCGGGGGGGACAGGGGCCCGGATGGCCGATTTTCCCATCAAGGTGGCTGCCAAAACAGGTACTGCCCAGGTTGTCGGCAGGGACGGCAGCATTCCGGCCCACAGCCTTTTTGTGGCCTATGCCCCTTTTGATGAGCCGGAGATTGCCTTGGCGGTTTTTATCAAACACGGCGAGGACTGGCGGGGCAGCACGTCGCTGCCGGTAGCCCGCAAAATATTAGAGGCATATTTCCAGATTCCTGCAGACTAGGGCCCCCTTGCTGAAGATAATGCAAATAATTAATATTTAAGGAAGTAGAAAATGTTTGATCGCCACCTTCTAAAAAATTTTGACTACCAGCTTTTTTTGCTGGTGCTGTTGATCTGTGCCTATGGTCTGCTGGTGCTCAGCAGCGCAACCCAAGGGGTAGCCAGCGATGATCCCTTTTTGTACGTAAGGAAACAGGCCGTTTGGATTGCCATCGGTTTTGGGTTGATGCTGTTCATGATCAGCATCAATTATCTGCAACTTTACCGTGCTTCCTGGTATCTATATGCGGCCAACCTTATTTTTTTGGGTGCAGTCCTTTTTGTGGGAAAGGAGGGCGTGGGCGCTTACCGCTGGATCGATTTAAAGTTTTTTGATTTTCAGCCTTCAGAATTAGCTAAAATTATTATCATTGTCACCCTGGCCCGCCTGCTGGCTGATATTGAAGAGGAAAAGCCGAAAAACCTTGCAGTTATGTTTCCCTTTTTACTGCACGTTCTGATCCCCATGCTGTTGATTTTTTTGCAGCCTGATTTAGGAACGGCACTGGTTTTTATTGCCTTGCTTTTCGGCATGTTATATATGGCCGGGTTTCCCTGGAAAAATCTTTTAGCCCTGGCCGGGGCAGGCCTGGCTGTTTCTCCCCTTTTGTGGCTACGCTTGCACGATTACCAAAAATTAAGGCTGCTAGTTTTTTTAAACCCTGAACTGGATCCTTTGCGGTATGGTTACCAGCTCAAACAATCCATGATTGCCATTGGTTCCGGCGGGTTGGTCGGCAAAGGGCTTTACCAGGGCAGCCAGGCCCGCTTGCAATTTCTGCCGGCGCAGCACACGGATTTTATATTTTCTGTTCTAGGTGAAGAATTTGGTTTTACGGGAGCGCTGGTTTTACTGGCCCTGTACTTTTTTTTGATCTACCGTATTTTGAAAATCGGCTCTTTGTCCAAGGATCGCTTTGGGGCTTTTATTTGCATCGGGGTGGCCACCATGATTCTTTTTCAAATTCTTGTAAACGTGGGCATGGTTTTAAGTATTATGCCTGTAACCGGACTGCCTTTGCCCTTTATGAGCTATGGGGGCAATTCTTTACTGCTGAATATGCTTTCTATCGGCTTAGTGCTCAATGTTGGTATGCGGCGCCACAAAATTCAGTTTTAGCATAAAACAGGCCGTGCAGAATATATATGTACAGGCAGCACAATATCCGGGAGGGCAGGCCAAATGTATTTCAAAAGAAGAAAAAAGGACGTACCTCGTTCCGATTTAAGAAATAGGTTGGAAGAATATTCCTCCCATAAGGAAAAAACATGGTGGTATGAGGACGAAGAGCTTAAAAAAAGGCAAACCTTGTTTGATTTTTTCCCTCTTTCGGTTTTAAGGGATATGCATAGTTTTTTAGTTATTAAAATTTCAGCTGCCTTATTAATCATCCTGCTTGTTTCCTCTTTTTCGTTGGTCAGAATTCCTTTTGTAACTTCTATTCTGGGAAAAATACATGCTGTGACTGTGTGGAAAACGGATCTTGCTGCCTTGGGACGTGAGGCGGCCCCCGTTGTCAAAAAACTTTGGGAAGGCAATTTGGAAACAAATTTGGAAAAAGTGGTATTGGCCCCCCGGGGCAGCATCCTTTCTGAAAAGGAAGAACGGCTGCTGGCCCCCTTGGAGGGAGATCCGGTGCAAAATTTCGGGTTACAATTTAATACCTTTTCACAGCAGGAAGAAATGTTTTATGGCCTTGTTTTCGCTGCCCCAGCAGGTACGCCTGTTCAGGCTGCGGCCGGCGGCAGTGTAAAAATGGTGCAAAATCACCCTGGTTACGGTCTTTTTTTATTATTGGAGCATGCAGCCGGCCGGGAAACCGGCTATGGTTACCTGCAGGAGGTGCTTGTTCAGGAGGGTGATCTGGTTCGGCAGGGCCAAAACATCGCCAAGGTTGGAGGGGACCCTTTGGAAAACAATCCGGCCCTCTACTTTGAAATTAGGGAAAACGGCGAACCAGTGGATCCCCTGCCCCTGTTAACCGGGTACTAGCCGGCTCCGGGATCTGCCTGGGGCTCTTACCGGAGAGACTAACCTTGCGGCAATTTGCCGGGCTTGCCGCGGGGGGCATACCCCGTGGTTGGTAAACTGCGGCCCAATAACGTATTCTTACGGTGTTACGGTGGTTTCAAATTTCTTCCGCAGTGCTTGGTAAAGTACGGAAGATGGGAGGTTTGTTTTTGAGTTGGCGCCTAATCAAACTTGGCGAGCTGGAGATTTCTGTGCATCCTTTTTTCCTGTTGTTCGTTTTTCTTTGGATTCTGGCAGGGCTGCCGCTGCAGACCTTTTTACTTTTTGTAGTTGTTTTAGGTCATGAACTTACGCATGCCCTTGCCGCCAAGCTCTGCGGGGTCAAAATATATAAGGTGGAGCTTTTTCCTTTTGGCGGCGTGGGCTACCTGACCAACCCCCTGGAATTTGATCCTAAAAAAGAATTTATTGTGGCCGGAGCAGGTCCGGTTTTTAATCTGGCCCTGTTCCTTTTTTTATGGAATTACCGGTTGGGTCTTTACGGCACGCCTCTTTATGCTGCCAATCCCTTGACTATGTTTTTATGCAAAGCGAATCTGTTTTTATTTTTTTTTAATTTGCTTCCCGCCCTTCCCCTGGACGGGGGCAGGCTTTTGCGAGCCTCCTTAAGCCCGCGGCTGGGCTTGCATAAAGCTACGGAGTTGGCTGCCTGTTGGGGGAAATGGCAGGGGGCACTTTTGGTGCTGGCCGGGCTGTTGTTTTCATATTACGATTATTTACACCTTTCCATTTCCTTGATGGGCTTGTTTTTATACCATGCGGCCGGGCGTGAACAAAAATCTACCATCTATATCTTTTTGCGGTACCTTTTGCGTAAAGAAAAAATGATGAAGGAACAGGGGGTTCTCCGGGGGGAGCAGTTGGTGGCCATGGACAATACAACTATTTTGGAAGTCCTGAAACGTTTTAAACCGACACGTTACCACCAGGTTGTTGTGCTTGATCAGTCCTGCCGGGTGCGCAAGCTGTTATCAGAAAGCCAGGTTTTGGAAGAAGCCCTGCAACAGGGCCTGGATCTTACTTTAAAAAGATTGGTGCACAAACGGAAATAAGGAGAAAGCACTTCTTTTCCCCTTTATAATAATTATTTTATACAGGCTCTTGTTCCCCTGGCAGGAGGCCTGGTTTTATGGTAAAATCTGGTGAGGGAAGGGGCAAAAAACTGCTGAAATCCCGGGAAAACGTTTCAATTGGAGATAAATCAGGTATAATAATACTTAACACTAGTGGTAGAAAGAGCTGAACTAATTGTCTGGTAAGGATTTATACGCAATTTTTGAAGAAGTGCAAAAACCGGCGCGTTACCTGGGCAGGGAAATAAATGTTATCCAGAAGGATCCCGGGAACGTAAAAACACGCTTGGCGTTGGTTTTTCCGGATCTTTATGAGGTTGGGATGTCCCACCTGGGACTTAAAATACTATATGGTCTGGCCAACCAGCGGGAGGATGTTTACGCTGAAAGGTTTTTTGCCCCGGCCGGGGATTTGGAAGGGATTCTGCGGCAGCGAGGAATTTATCTTTTCAGCCTGGAGACGCATACCCCTTTGCATAGCTTTGACCTGGTCGGTTTTACTTTACAGTATGAACTAAGTTACACCACTATCCTCAAAATGCTTTCCTTGGGAGGCGTGCCCTTGCGGGCTGCACAGCGGAGAGCAGGGGATCCTTTTGTTATGGGAGGGGGCCCGCTCGCTTTAAACCCGGAACCGCTGGCCCCGTTTTTTGATTTTTTTGTGTTGGGTGACGGGGAAGAGGTCTTGCCCGAAATTTTAAACAAATATGCAAATTGGAAAAACGGTGCGCAGAACAGGGAAGCCTTTTTGCAGGTGCTGGCTGGTATACCCGGTCTTTATGTGCCTTCCTTTTATGAACCTCTTTATAATGGGGAAAAATTCACCGGGATGAAACGTTTAAAAGCAGGCGCGCCTTTGCCGGTAAAAAAAAGGGTCGTCAACGACCTGGAAAATACCTTTTATCCTGCCTCCTTTATTGTGCCGTATATGGATGTAGTGCATGACCGGGCCATTTTGGAATTATTCAGGGGGTGTTCCCGGGGCTGCCGTTTTTGTCAGGCTGGTTATATTTACCGGCCGGTGCGGGAACGCTCTGTAACAAAGTTGAAGGGCCAGGCCCGGGAAATTATCGGGCAGACCGGGTGGGATGAAATATCCCTTTCTTCGTTAAGCAGCAGCGATTATTCCCGGATAGAAGAACTTATTGCAGAGCTGCAGCAAGAATTTGCCGGCAGGCATGTCCGGTTGTCTTTGCCTTCCCTACGGGCCGATCCATTTTCGCTGTATTTTGCGGACCAGGTGCAGGAAAAACGGGCCGGGGGCGTTACTTTTGCCCCGGAAGCCGGTTCTCAGCGTTTGCGGGATGTAATCAACAAAGGAATTTCAGAAACAGAGATTCTTGCCGCGGCTGAACAGGCTTTTATAACCGGGCGCAGCCATATTAAACTTTATTTTATGCTGGGTTTGCCAACAGAAACAGAAGAGGATCTGTGGGAGCTGGTAAGGCTAGTAGAAAAAATTTCGGCTCTCCGCCAGCTGGCTGGAAAGAAAAAGCATTCCCGGCGAATTGTTGTCAGCGCTTCCACCTTTGTGCCCAAGCCGCATACCCCCTTTCAATGGGAACCGCAGCTGATGCTGGCGGAGGTTAAACGCCGCCAGCAATTTTTACGCGCACAGCTCCGCAAAATCAAGGGGGTCCAGTTTACCTGGCCGGCTGCAGAAATGAGCTTTTTAGAGGCTGTTCTTTCCCGCGGGGACAGGCGTTTGGCCGCTGTTTTTGAAAAAGCTGTGGCCCTGGGAAGCAGGCTGGAGGCCTGGAGCGACCGGTTTGATTTTGCGCTTTGGGAAGCGGCCTTTGCCGGCGAAAATGTTGATCCCCGGTTTTATGCTTATTACAAGCCGGATCCAGGCGATCCTTTGCCCTGGGATCACCTCTCTTCCGGGGTGGCAAAAGAGTTTCTGCAAAAGGAATATAAAAAAGCCTACCGGGCAGAAATTACCCCTGATTGCCGCCAGGAGGGCTGCCAGGGGTGCGGTTTGCAGACCTGTCCCCTAAAGCAGGTGAAGAAAAATGTACCCTTATAGGCTCTGTTTTTGCAAGACAGGGGCTTTAAAATATATTTCCCATCTAGATCTGCAACGCACCTTTAGCCGCGCTTTGCGGCGCACAGATATTCCCGTTGCTTATAGCCGGGGTTTTAACCCCCAGCCGCGGTTAAGGTTTGCCCTGCCTTTGGCTTTGGGGATCGAAGGCAAAAATGAATATTTAGATATTAACCTCAGTGCCCCCCTGCAGGAAAAAATAATAAAAGAAACCCTGAATGCGCAGCTGCCGGCAGGTTTAAGGGTCAAGGCTGTTTCCGCGGTGGAATCCAAACAGCCCGCCCTTTCTTCCCTGGTAGAGGCTGCTCTTTATGTGGTTTGCCTGGAGGCCTGTCCTGCAGATCTGCCCCGGGAACTGGACAGTCTTTTGCAGGCCCGGGAAATTTGTGTGGAACGGTGCGGTAAAAAGGGTACAAGAAAAATTGATATCAGGCCCTTTATCCATAAGTTGGAGATTAGTAAACAGGAAAAGGGGGGAGCACTGCTGATGCTGTTGGCTGCCGGCAGCCGGGGGAGCGCCCGCCCACAGGAGGTCCTTGCGCTTTTACCGGTTAAAGGGCTCAAGGACAAAATTTACCGGGCAGACCTCTTCATTTTTCGGGATGGGGAATTGCAAACTCCGGCAGGGGTTTCTGTGGAGCGTTATTTGGAGGTATTTTATGGAAAAGAAAATTATAATCAACTATAATGATAAACAAACCAGGGTTGCCTTGCTGGAGGACGGCCTGGTTATGGAAATATATGTGGAACGGCCTGTGCATCAACGCATGGTTGGTAATATCTATAAAGGCAAAGTTGAAAATATTCTTCCGGGTATGCAGGCCTCTTTTGTAAATATCGGCGAAGGTAAAAATGCTTTCCTTTATGTAGGCGATGTCCCCTACAGTGGCAATGGCAAAAAAACAGAAAAAAAGGTGCCTATTCAGCGCCGTTTACATGTTAAAGAGGAAGTTTTAGTCCAGGTTATGAAAGAATCCTTTGGCAGCAAAGGGGCTCGTCTGACGGGCCATATCACCCTGCCCGGGCGTTACCTTGTTTTAATGCCCGGCATGAATTATGTTGGCGTTTCCCGGCGTATTGAGACCCCCCGGGAAAGGGAAAGGCTTAAAAAAGAAATGAATGATTTGCGCCCGGAAAATATGGGGGTCATTGTGCGCACGGCGGCTGAAGGCACTAAAAACCTTTGTTTGAAAAAGGATTTAAAATTTCTTTTACGCCTGTGGGATGACATCCAAAATTCCTATGAAAAAGAAAAAGCGCCGGCGCTGCTCTACCGGGACGAAGAGCTGATTTACCGCGTTGTACGGGATTTTTTTAATGAATCCATCCAGGAATTGGTGATCGATCATGAACGGGAATATTTAAAGGTACTAAAAATATTAGCCGGCATTTCCCCGAAGTTAAAAAAAAGGGTTGTCTATTACCGGGGCAGTGAACCCATTTTTGAACATTTCAACGTTGAAACAGAAATTGAGCGGGCCTTGGGTCGCCTGGTCTGGCTGGATTGCGGGGGCTACCTGGTTTTTGATGAAACAGAGGCCTTGACAGTGGTTGATGTCAATACCGGCAAATATACCGGTAAAAAAAACCTGGAGGAAACTATTTTAAAAACAAACCTGGAGGCTGCCGAAGAGATCGCCAGGCAGATCCGTTTAAGGGATATCGGGGGCATGATTATTGTTGATATCATCGATATGAATGTGGCGGAGCACCGCCAACAGGTTTTGGAAAGGCTTCAGCAGGGGATGGACAGGGATCGGACCAAAAACCAGGTGTTGGGTTTCACTTCCCTGGGGCTGATTGAAATTACCAGGAAAAGGGTGACACAAGGTTTGTCAGCGATGATGCAGCAGCCTTGTTCTTATTGTCATGGCAAGGGCAGAGTTCTCTTGCCGGAGGTGGTCAGCAGCAGGGTGGAACGGGAACTGAAAAAAATTTTGCACCGCCGTGAGGTTGAAGCGGTCCTTGTGGAAATGAACAGCGAGGTTGCGGCCCTTTTAATTGGCAGCGGGGGAGCCTATTTAAAAAAACTGGAGGCTGAAACCGGCAAAAACATTTTTGTCCGCGGTTCAGACAGCATGCATGTCGAAAAATATAATATTTTGATGTCCGGTTCCCTGCAGGAAGTGGCCCGGCATGCCCTGCCGGTGGAAGAAGGAGGTCTCTACCGGGTGACGGTGGAGGAGCCCCATTTTTCAAATCCCGGACACGGGATTGCCCGTCTGGATGGTTATGTTTTGGATATTGAGGACGGGGGCAGCCTGGTGGGTGAAGAGGTACAGGTTGTGATTAAAGAGGCCACGCGCACCTTTGCCCGGGCGGTTATCTGGAAAAAAGAGCTTCACCATGATCTGTTTTAATTCATTGTTTTTTTTGCCGGAAGGATGAAAGGATTTTGAATATCAGGGGCTTACAGAAAACAAGCCTGCTTGATTTTCCAGGGGAGATTTGTGCTACACTTTTTGTCGGCGGCTGCAACCTGCGCTGCAAATACTGCCACAACAGAGACCTGGTTTTGGAAGACACGGCCCTCCCTTATTACCCCCCCCGGGAAATCATCGCTTTTTTGCAAAAAAGGAATGCCCTATTAGACGGTGTCTGTATCACCGGGGGGGAACCCACCCTGCGGGGAGTGGAAACCATGCTGCCCTTTTTAGCCGCTGTGAAAAATACCGGTTTGAAGGTCAAGCTTGATACCAATGGGACGCGGCCGGCGGTGATCGACAAACTTCTTCAGGAAGGCGTTCTGGATTATATTGCGGTGGACATTAAAGGCCCCTGGGAAAAATACCCCCTGATCACCGGGGTGGATATGGATCCCGGGACTGTCAAAGAAACCGTGGCCCTGCTGAAGGGTTATGGTCTGGGGCAGGAATTCCGGACGACGGTAGTCCCCGGCCTCTTGACGGCAGTGGACCTGCTTGGAATTGCAAGGGAAATTGCAGGCTGCCCAAAGTATGTCTTACAGCAGTACCGTCCCCCGGTTGCTTTCATTGATCCGGCCTTTTCCGCCGGTCAACCTTTTTCGCATGAAAAAATCCGGCAGGTAGCCGAAACCTGCCGGGAACATATACAGATGGTGGAATTACGGGGTTTTTAATGCCCGCTGCCCTTACTGCAGTTCTTTCAGGAAAGATTCCAGGCGATCGAAACCGCGGCGTATGTTCTCCAACGATGTTGCGTAGGAAAGGCGCACAAACCCGGGGGCGCCGAAACCTGTGCCCGGCACCAGGGCCAGTAAATAGTGTTCGAGCAGCAATGCCGCTAAATGATCGCTGTCGGCGACGACTGCATCCTTGAATGTACGGGAAAAGGTTTTTTCTACATTTACAAAAAGATAAAATGCTCCCTGCGGTTCGGTACAGGTCAGCAGTGGCATTTTATGAATACGTTCTAGGGCGTAGTCCCGGCGTTCTAAAAAAGACCGGCGCATTACCTCCACACAGTCCTGTGGCCCGTCCAGGGCGGCCAAGGCAGCTTTTTGGGCTATGGAATTGGGGTTGGAGGTCGTATGGCTTTGGATACCGGACATGAGCGCGGCAATTTCAGCTTCCGAGGCAGTATAGCCGATCCGCCAGCCTGTCATGGCGTAGGTTTTGGAAACACCGTTGACGACGATGGTTTGTTTTTTAATTTCCTCCCCCAAAGAAGCGATGGAAAAATGTTCCCGATCATCGTAGATCAGTTTTTCATAAACTTCATCCGCAATGATATAAAAATTGTATTTCAGGGCTGTTTCAGCAAGTTCTTCCAACTCTGTCCGGTTATAAACCTGGCCCCCGGGGTTCCCGGGGCTGTTTAGGATCAGGGCTTTGGTTTGGGGTGTAATATATTTTTTTAATGTCGAACCCCTGAGTTTGTAGCCATGTTCTTTTTTTGTTGCGGCAAATACCGGCAACCCCCCGTTTATTTTGACCTGTTCGGGGTAGCTTACCCAATAAGGAACTGGAATAATTACTTCATCACCCTCATTCAAAAGGGCGGTAAAAATGTTGGTTAATGAATGTTTGGCCCCGTTGCTGACCACGATTTGCTGTAGCTTATACTGCAGGTTATGGTCTCGTAAAAATTTTCTACAGATAGCTTCTTTTAATTCAGGTGTGCCGCTGGCGGGGGTATAGCGTGTAAAACCCTGTTCCAGGGCGGCAACGGCTGCTTCCCTGAT
>JBMNNQ010000034.1:0-14544 GCA_050942615.1 Dethiobacteria bacterium
GGCAGGAAAAGGGTTTTCTTTGGGGAAGCTATGATCTTCATCTTTTTTACTGCCGGTTTGTACAAGGGGCCGAAGTTTCAGGAGAAAAAATTTTTCAACGTAATTTTTCGTCACCCTTAGCTGTGTTACCGGTGTTTATGGATGAAAATTTTGACGCTGAAAAAATAAGTTTTACTTTTACTGACAGCTATAACACCGCTGTTGAACCGCTGTTTCCGGCGTTGTTTCCATTAATGGGGAGGTTAAATTACCTCCCGTTTAAAATCAGTGTGGCAGTAACCGGCCATATTTATGCTGTTTTGGAGGAAGTATCTGTTGAACAGGAACGCCGGCAGAGGTTGGACGGTTCCGGGGGGGAAACGACGGCAGACACAGGGGTTACGACGAAAAGTTATGGAACAGAAACAGAAAGGGCTGCAGTGGCGGCAGGCGGAGGGGACGTTTCGGGTGTAACAGTCGAAAAGACTGCGGCAGGGGTGCAAGGGCCTGCAGCAATTACAGAAAACTTAAGAGCAGCAAAAAAAATACCGGCAGCAACTGCGGAGCATTTAAAAGAAACAGAAAAGAGGCCGGCAGCTACAACGGACGGGAGGGATGCAGCAGGGGTTGCGCAGGCATCTGTGGAATCCTCCCCGGATCCCCGGTATTATAATAAATACCGACTCTTTTATGAATATTTTTTCCCGGAAAAACATACAGATCATATTTCGAAGGGAAAATAGATTTTTTTCCAGGGCGTTGTTACCGCCCTGTTTTTTTATGGTTTTCAGCGTTTTCTTGAAAATAGCTTTGATAAAAAGGGGGTTTTTTCCAGTATTTTAGCGCGCAATGTTTCGTTTTCCCGGATTAAATTTACAATTCTTTTTTCAATTCTTTCAAGGGCAGCCTCCTGGGTAAGTCCTTCTTTTTTTAGTTTTTCATTTTCCTTTTGCAGCATGTTATACTGTGCCTGCAAGGTTGCAGTTTCTTTTTTTTGCAGTTGTATTTTTTTTTGCAGTTCTGCCATAGTCTGTTGTAATAATTTTTCAAGGTCCTTAAGTTTAATATTTTTGGTAGCAAGTTTTTCTTTAAGGTTTTCGGTTTGGTTTAAACCTTCCGTATAAAGCGCAAAGAACTCTTTTTCCTGCTGCTTCAGTTTTTGTTTTAATTGGTTGTTAGCCGCCTGCAGATCACCGGCCCGGGTAAGGGTGTAAGCGGTCAGGATATCCAAAATTTGCAGTTCGGCCGGTATCCCGTTTTCTTTTTCGCTTTCCGCCATAATATGGGGCCAGAAACCTTGTGAAGGGGAAATTTTTTGTGGAGGTTTACCGGCGTTTGCAAAAAGATGGTGCCCTCTGACGGGCAAATCTTCTTCAGAGTTGGCCGGGGTACGCAGGCGGAACAGCTGTAATTCCTTGGTTGCAATTTGGTTTTTGCCCTGCTGCCAGCTTTTGCCGTTCTCCAGGGAATAAAGGTGAAAAAATGTCTGTTCCTTTTTCCAGGTCAGGAACAGCTTATCTGCATGCCGGAATAGAAACGTCAGTAAAAAGGAACCGGGCAGCACCTCCAAGTTATAAAAGTTTTCCCATTGCCCGGTAGGGGTTCGGCAGGCATAGTTTAAAAACATGTTTTCCCCTAGATGGCTGATCCAGGAAACATGCCAGGTATTGTCCGGATCTACCAGGAAAGAAGGGAAAAAACAATCATCTTGTCCTTTTTGTAGAAAGGCGGTTTTTCCTGGGCGATGGGAATCCCCTTCCAGAAGGCGGCAGGCCAGGTTACATTTGCCGGCGGTAAAAAGTCTGTAAAGTACAAAGATGCGCCCCTGATAATCTGCCCCGATCAACCCATCTTGTTGCTGTGGACCGTATCCAAACTCGATCATCCGGGGACCCGCCCATTGTTGCTGTTTGTGGCAGAGGTGAAAAAGCCACCACATGGCATATTGTTTATTGGACGTCAGGATCAGGATGTGCAGGTTGTTACTTTGATCCAGGCAGACTGAAAGATGATCAATTTTTTTATGAGGATCCTGATAAATTAACTGCGGGGTTTCCTGCCCTGCAGGGCCGGCGGGCAGATAAAAAAGGCCCCTTTCATGTTCATATCCCAAAAGGTAAACGTTTCCCTGTTGGTCAACAGCGGCATCAAAACCATGCAGCCTTTGCTGAAAAAGGTTTGCAGAAAGCATTTTCCAGCGTTCCAGGTCCTGGTCATATAAAAAATACTGCAGATAGCCCTCTTCATCCAGTTTAAAATAATGTTTTTCTGCTGCCAGCAGGGGAACCCGATCTATTTTTGCCGGTTCATTTTGCAACATAATATTATACGCCCCTGTTTATAAAGGTTGGGCTAAAAAGCCTTGCTGCTATATTAATATGAAAGATATTTCCGGCTTATTAACGTTTAAACATGGAAAGGGGGCTGCCCACCAACGGGGCGCCCCCTTTTCAGGTTATTATTTTTTTACCCTGAGGTTTTGTTTTTCTTAGTCTTTTTTTTAGCCATTGTCATTATTGTTACTATTATTGCCGGTTTCCTGCTGGGGCGGAAAAAGGGAATCTACAGGCGGGCATTCAATTTCCGGTTGTGGTCCCGCTTCGCAGGGCCGGGGTATGCAGTAACCGTAGAGAGGAATCATTAATTTGACAAAAGCTGTTACATCAACAATTTTACATACCTTAACATTACAGATGACATGGGAAACAGGTTCCCCGGGGGGAACGGTTTCCGGAGAGCAATAACAGGTGGAACTTACCACTTCACAGAAAAGGAAGGGCCCGCCGGCGGTTCCAAAAAGAATGCCTGGGGGAGGAACATAGAGTGTAATCTGGTTGAAAAAATCGGTAATCGTTTCCGTGAAGGTACAAAGCTTTCTGGGTTTATAGGGGCCGCCCCCGCCTCCTGATTCACTTGCGCTTGCCCATAACACCGGGTCGTGCCAAAGATCAATTTTTACCTTGACGTCCTGCCGCAGGGTGACGATTCTCATGTTATCATTAATTGGTAAGCTGACATCAACGACAATACATTCTGCATTGAGGACTTCACATTCCACCCTGTTTACGTTTCTTAAGTCAATTCTTTCACAGGGTTCTCCCGGGCCGCAGGGGATTTCAAATCTCCTGACAATATTGTCCTCTGTAAAACACTGGTCAAAAACTTTTTCAACAACCAGGCAATCCCTTTCATTCGTGGGCGGGCATTCCCTTTGTTCTGTTTCCGGGTTGATAGGGCAAAGTCCGGGTTGCAAGAATTCTCCTGTTACCGGGTCTATAGCTGGTCCTGCCATTTTTCCACATGCTCCTTTCTCAGAAATGAACTGCCTTAAAGGGCAGCTCTTTGTTGCTAATCTATACTATGAAGGATATGCTGATTTGTTACTATTTTGATTGCCGGGATTGATGATTTTAATATTCTTGCCGGGCTTTATTTTAATATAAAAATAAATATGAAAATAATTAATAAATCGAAGAAAACGTTGATGGTTATGAAAAATAAAAAGCGGTAAGACACCCTCCGGGGAAACATTTCATAAGATGTAAGGAAAAATTAGTGCTGTTTATGGGGGTGAAAGGGCGGGCAATGGAAATTAGAAAGAAGCTTTTAGAAAATCAGTCCGGATTTATGCGGCAGGCGCGTTTACAACGGTCCCAAAAAGGTACTATCTATAATTTATACCAGCCTGCTTTAAATTTAAGTCCGGAAAAGTATAATGAACTGTTGGCGGAAATCAAAAAAAGGGGCAACATGGGCTGAAGGTGTGCCGGGGAATAATCCCAGCCTGGCAGTTTGCCAGACTATGTTGTATCAATAATTGGGGTGAGGAAGCTGGTGTTTTATAAAAAGGTTTTAGTGACTGGTGGAGCCGGGTTTGTTGGTACTAATTTTTTATTGTACATGGTCCCTCGCTACCCTGAAACAACTTTTATTAACCTGGATAAATTGACTGGCGCTGCCGACTTGGAAAATCTAAAAGAAGTAAGCAAACGGCAGAACTATTTTTTTGTGCTGGGGGATGTCAGCAGCTATGAAACGGTCACCCGTATTCTGCGGGAAGGTGTAGAGGCCGTCGTTAATTTTGCAGCTGAAACGCATGTTGATAAAAATGTTGATTTCCTTAGTGATTTTATTGCTACCAACATAACAGGCTGTTTTAACCTGTTGGAGGCAGCCCGGGAATTTAAAATAAAGAAATTTTTACAGGTTTCTGCTGCCGGGGTCTATGGTTCCCCCGGTTCTGCAGACTGTTTTACAGAATTGTCCCCCTTGGCACCTGACAACCCTGATGCAGCAGGCAGGGCGGCAGCAGATTGTTTGGTGCGGGCCTACAATCGGACATACGGACTGAATACCAGTATTGCACGTGCTGTTAATAACTATGGCTTTTTTCAGCACCCGGAGGCGTTTATTCCGGCTGTGATCTACAGCGCCCTCAGGGATCAACCGGTGTTCCTTGCCGGTAACGGCCGGCAAATACGGGATTGGCTTTTTGTTGATGACCACTGCCGGGCCCTGGAGCTGATTCTTTCACGGGGCCGTAAGGGGGGCATATATAACATCAGTGCCCGAGAGGAAAGGACTGATTTGGAAATGGCCGGTTCGATTCTGCATATTTTAGGTAAGTCCTCTGCTTTGCTTAACCTTGCAGCCGGCTGCCCCGGGCAGAACCGGTGCTGTGCTCTGGACAGCAGCTGTATTCGGACAGAACTGGGCTGGCAGCCCCAAAATGTATTGGAGATGGCCCTACCAAAAACTGTAAGGTGGTACGTGCAAAAAAACAACTTCCGGCTGCCGGTGAAATAAAAACCTACCCGCACAGCACCTGGGAACAACGGGGACAGTATTTGTTTTTTAAAGCTGATCCCCCAAAGTCTGTTTTTAGCTGTTTTAGCAATGTATAACGTTTTGTGCAGCCCCGGCCAACTGGCTGGGGCTGTTTTATGGAAAAACTTATTTTTTTATCAAGACAATGTACAGGCCTTTACCTTTTGTGAAACAGCTTAATACTTTATATAATAGCGGGGAAATAATAATGAAATGCAGGATAATAAATTAATGCAGAGAATAATGATCCTAAAGCCTGAATGTGAGGATAGAATTATGGTTTTGGTGGAGGTTGCTTCCCAATGGTAAAAAGAACAATTAAAGTCGGTCTGTTAGGGCTGGGGACGGTTGGCGGGGGGGTTTACAGGCTGCTGCAGATGAACAGGGAACAGATTAGCCGTCGGGCAGGGGCCCGGGTTGAAATTAAAAAAATACTGGTCAGGGATCCGGGAAAAGAAAGAACAACTGCAGTGGATCCCGGGCTGCTGACAACTAACCCCCGGGAAATCCTGCATGATCCTGAAATAGATGTGGTTGTTGAATTGATTGGCGGAGTGGATGTCGCCCGCACCTATGTTGAAGAAGCCTTACAGCACAAAAAGTATGTAGTTACCGCCAATAAGGATCTGATGGCTACAGCCGGGACAGATCTGTTGCAGTCAGCCCGGGAAAAAGGTTTAAATATTTATTATGAGGCCAGTGTGGGCGGGGGGATTCCTTTGATCCGGCCTTTAAAATATTGTCTCGGGGCCAATAAAATTGCCCGGATTATGGGCATTATTAATGGTACAACCAATTATATTCTGACCAAAATGAGCCTGGAAGGTATGGAGTTTGAGGCTGCCTTGGCTGAAGCACAGGCCAAGGGGTTTGCCGAGCAGGATCCCGGCAACGATCTGGAGGGCCGGGATGCTGCCTATAAGCTTTGCATTTTAGCAGGGCTGGCTTTTAGCAGCCGGGTGCGCTATGAGGATATCTTTATCCAGGGGATTGGTGGAATCAACAAAAGGGATATTCTTTATGCCCGGGAACTTGGTTTTACTGTAAAACTTTTGGCTGTTGGTGAAGAATTTGCAGATCGGGGGCTGTCCTTGCGGGTTTACCCGGCCCTGCTTCCTTTGGCACATCCTTTGGCTTCTGTTTTTTATGAAAATAATGCCCTTTTTGTGGAGGGCAATGCTGTCGGCGAAGTAATGTTTTACGGACCGGGGGCTGGTGCTTTGCCCACGGCCAGTTCGGTTGCTGCCGACTTGATTGATGTGGTACGTAATATTAACCACCGGGTAGAAAACGGGATTATGGAGGCCGATTTTGAACGGAAGGCAGCTGTACCTGTGGAAAACCTTTCTTCAGCTTTTTACCTGCGATTGCAGGCTAAGGACGAACCCGGGGTTTTTGCTTCCCTGGCTACGGCTTTCGGTCAGGAAAACGTGAGCCTGGATCAGATTTTACAAAAACGCAACGTTGCTGGTACCGCTGAAATTGTTTTGGTGACCCACACAGTGGAGGAAAAAAGTTTTAATGCTGCCCTAAACCGGGTCCAAAAAACGCCGGCGATTAAAAGGATTGACAATGTTTTACGGGTGATCGAAGGCTAAATATTATTGTTGCTGGAGCCCCTTTTTTTTCAAAGCCTGCAGTGGAAAAATTTTCTTCCAGGGTTTCCCGGTATTTGATAAGTATAATTACCAGGAAGAACGGGAAATACCGGGTTGGCTTGGCTGGAAATAAAAGTATGCGGAAAATCCTTTTTTTTAAAAGGAATAAACACTGATGCTGTGGAATAAAAATTAATAATGATCGGCCTGTATTAACACTAGTGCCCGCCAGACAGACTAAAAAAGTTGGGTGGAAATAAGGCAATGGATATCTCACGCTACTTGGGCAGGCCAACCTGGGTTGAAATAGATCTTTCCAAATTAGCGGCTAACGTCAGGGAGCTGCGGCGGTTTTTACCGGCAGGCGTGCAACTGTTGGCGGTGGTCAAGGCAGACGCATACGGCCATGGGTCTTATGAAGTAGCTGACGTGGCCCTCCGGGAAGGTGCAACAATGTTAGGGGTGGCCTCCCTGGAGGAAGGTAAAAGCCTGCGAAAAAAAGGTATTTCAGCACCAATTCTTGTTTTGGGCTACACAGATCCCGGTCAAAGCTCTTCCATGCTGGAAATGCAGCTGACGCCGACCATTTTAAACTGGAAAGCAGCCGTTGTTTTTTCACAGCTGGCCCGGGGGCAAGGCAAACAGGCTGCCGTGCATGTCAAGCTTGATACGGGTATGGGCAGGCTGGGGTTGCACAACCCGCAGGAAGCCATGCATTTTTTGGAAAAAATTGCTTCCCTCCCCGGGATTATGCTGGAGGGTGTTTATACACACTTTGCCCAGGCCGATGCAACAGACCCGGGTTTTACCCTTCACCAGTTAAACGTTTTTAAAAATATTTTGCAGGCCTGTCAGGAAAAAGGGATTTTCATACCCCTGAAACATGCAGCCAACAGTGCCGCAGCGCTAAAATTTCCCCAGGCCCACTTTGATCTGGTCAGGGTCGGGATCGGTCTTTACGGTTATAGTCCGGCGCCAAACCTGCAAACGGGAGCCCCCCAACTTTTGCCGGTGATGTCTTTGAAAAGCAGAATCGTTTTTATAAAAGAAGTTTCTGCCGGGGCCCCGATTAGCTATGGAGGGATTTATACCACCCCGAAAAAAACGACAATTGCCACCGTAGCCTTGGGTTACGCCGATGGTTACAACAGGCTTTTGTCAAACCGGGGGGCGATGCTGGTCGGGGGAAAAAGAACTCCTGTTGCCGGCCGGGTCTGTATGGATTATACAATGTTGGACGTGGGGGAGGTGCCTCTTGCCAGGGAAGGTGATGAGGTGGTCGCCTTCGGCAGCCAGGGCTGTGCAGAAATTGGTGCTGATGAACTTGCCCGGCTGCTGGGGACGATTAGCTATGAAATCCTTTGCAATACCAGCAAGAAGGTTCCCCGGGTTTACTGCGAAAAGGGGACAGTAAAGGACATAAAAATTTTTTAAACCGGGCAGTGTATCGAAATATATAAATTGATGTATGAAAAAGTAAAGAAATCGAATAATAAGTATACTGCGGGGCGAATATCTATCCATTTTATTCAGGGGGTGCTTTCCTTGGCAAGGACAAAAAGAATTATGATCAGTTTGCCGCATAGCTTATTACTGGAGGTTGACGGTGTTGTCCAGATGGAAAAAAAGACACGCAGTGAATTTATCCGTGAGGCGATGAAACTTTACCTGCTGGAACGTAAGAAAAAGCAGATACGGGAACGTATGCAAGAGGGTTATATCGAAATGGCGCGGTTGAATTTGACTCTGGCCAACGAGGCGTTACCAGCTGAAAATGAGGCGGACCGGCTTGCCAGGGATATGATAACGGAGAGTGAATAAGGTGGATGTGAAACGTGGTTTTATTTTTTATGCCGATCTCAGCCCCGTGGTCGGTTCTGAACAAGGGGGATTCAGGCCGGTTTTGATCATTCAGAACAACGTGGGCAATAAATATAGTCCAACGGTGATTGTTGCGGCTATCACTTCACATATCGAAAAAGCCAAGCTGCCGACGCATGTGGAGCTTTCTGCTACAGAACACGGACTGGAAAAGGATTCGGTTGTTCTTTTAGAGCAGATACGGACGATTGATAAACAAAGGTTACAGCAAAAGATTACAGAAATAGATGAACAGGTGATGACTAAAGTAAATGAGGCCCTGAGGATCAGTTTGGGGCTTATTGATTTTTAGTATTTATGGGGGGAAAATTTAAGAAAGGCGAGTGGTATACTCGGAACGGGAAGCAGTGGTTAGATCCACAGGCGGGCCCGTTTTTATTTTTAGGGGGGAGTGAAGGTATGATTGCCTGTTAACAAAAGTTGTGCTATATTTAAGTGGTAATAGTTTCACAGAGATATTGCTGTGGGAGGTTAAATGATCATGGAGGGCGCCAAACAATATAAGGTTTTGGTTAGTGATCCTGTTTCGGAAAAAGGTATTCGGTTGCTTCAAGATATTGCCCAGGTTGATGTAAAAAAGGATCTTTCGCCTCAGGAAATAGTGGGGATCATCGGTGATTACGATGCCCTGCTGGTTCGCAGTGGCACGCAGGTGACCGCTGATGTAATTGATGCCGGAAAAAAACTGAAAGTAATTGGCAGGGCCGGGGTCGGGGTTGACAATATTGATGTGGGAAAAGCAACAGAACAGGGAATCCTGGTTCTCAATGCCCCGGATGGCAACACTATTTCTGCTGCAGAACACACCATGGCTTTGATGTTGGCCTTGGCTCGCAATGTTCAGCCGGCTTCCAGTTCTTTGAAGGCTGGTCAATGGCAGCGGAGCAAATTTGTGGGTCTGGAACTTTACAAAAAAAGTCTGGGGATTATCGGGTTGGGGCGCATTGGCAGTGAAGTGGCCCAAAGGGCACGTTCTTTCGGGATGAAAATTTTGGCCTATGATCCTTATATTTCAGCAGAACAAGCTGAAAAAATGGGGGTAGTTGCTAAAAACCTGGATGAAATTTTTACGCAGGCTGATTTTATTACCCTGCATATTCCCAAAACTTCTTCCACCCAATATTTAATCGGGGCGGAAGAACTGGCTAAAATGAAAGATGGTGTACGTATTATTAACTGCGCGCGCGGCGGGCTGATAAATGAAAAGGCTCTTTATGAAGCTATTGTTGCCGGCAAGGTGGCTGGTGCAGCCTTGGATGTGTTTGAAGAAGAGCCACCCGTCAACAATAATCCTCTTTTACAGCTTGAACAGGTCATCAGCACTCCTCATTTGGGCGCCTCTACACAGGAAGCGCAGATCAATGTTGCTGTACAGGTGGCAGAAGAGATGATTCATGCCTTAAAGGGTGAACCCCTGCACATGGCTGTGAATGCTCCGGTGCTGCCCCCTGAACTTTTGAATGAAATTGAAGCCTTTGTTCCTTTAATGAAAATTTTGGGTAGTTTCTATATGCAGGTCTTTAACGGCAGGGTGGAGGCAGTGGAAATTACTTACAGTGGCAGTATTGCAGAGTACCCTGTGGCCCCCCTCACGACAGCTTTGCTGATCGGCTTTTTACGGGTAATGTTGAAAAGCAACGTTAATTTTGTAAATGCACCGCTGATTGCCAGGCAGAGGGGCATCCGGATTAAAGAAAACACCAGCAGGGGAAGTTCTGTTTTTAATAATTTGGTGACTGTCAAGGTTACAGCCGGTAAACAAACTTTTACTGTTGCCGGCACAATTTTTGGTAAAAGCGATATCCGTATTGTGCAAATTGGTGACTACCGTATTGAAGTTGTTCCTTCACAATATATGCTGGTCAGTAAGTATGTTGATAAACCCGGTGTAATCGGTAAGGTGGGAACAATTTTAGGCGGCAAAGGTATTAATATTGCAAGTATGCAGGTGGGGCGCCAGGATGTCGGGGGAGAGGCTGTGATGGTCTTGCAGGTGGACAACCATATTACGGAAAATGTTTTAAGTCAGCTGGCAGCAGTGGAGCATATTCTGTCTGTCAAGGCTGTTGAAATTACCCCCTACGACAGTGAGATCAGAATTTAGGAGGATTTAAGAGGCCCCGGCCTGGAAAAAAACTTTTAAATTTTAGGGAGAAGGAGATACTAAAATATCACTTCTCCTTATTTTTTTTCTAGAAGGATGCAGATATGTTTAACAATACAGCTTTTGGTTTTCTTATTCTTCTACTGGCTTTGCTTTACCTAGGGGCGTTGGAACGGGTTTTGGAACGTATGCGGCTGACTGGAAAACAGGCACTGCTGCTGCTTTTTGCCATGCTTATTGGAGGGCTTTTACCGCCTATAGCCTTCGCCGGGGGTATGAAGGTAAATATAGGCGGAGTGTTTATTCCCTTGGCACTTGTTATTTATCTGTTGGTTACGGCCGATGAGCCAAATGAAAAGTACCGGGCCTTGTTGGCTGCGGGGGTAACCGGGTTACTTATTCGGACTGCGGCCTTCCTTTTACCGGGAACCCCGGGGATCGGTCATTTTGATCTGGATCCCCTTTTTTTACCGCCTTTGATTGCCGCATTTGTGGCTTATTTGCTGGGCCGCTCGCGACGTGCTTCTTTCATTGGTGCTTTTTTGGGGGTGCTGTTTGTTGAACTGTGGGCCTGGGTTGAAAATCTGCAGCATGGTTTGCAGGCCCAAACCTTTACCCTGGGCGGTGGGGGGGTCTGGGGGGCTGCCCTTTTAGCCGGTGTGCTGGCTGTATTATTGGCAGAGCTGGTTGGTGAAATACGGGAAAGATTACACCGTCAGGGGAATGAATAATTTTAATATATTATGCATAGGGGTAGGGGTTGGATGACTGCTAAGCGTTTACTGTTATTAACACTTCTTTTCTTTTTAATCGCCTTCTTTTTTATGGGCGGTACGGGGGTTTTTTTACTTGAAGAAGGAAATTCTGTGGGGGGACTTTCCCCCCCGGCCCAGGCTGCAGAAAAAATACTGGTGCCCTTACCGGGCAGTTTAAGAACCCGGGGGAAAAACCCCGGGCCCTTACTGACAGAACTGGAAAAAGAAGAGATCGCTGCCGGTAAATACTTTCAGTTAGTTGATGAAAAAGGAAACCTAATTACGATCACCGGGCACCGCCTGCGACGGGGTGATCAATACCTTGACGGGGAAAACCGTCTTTTTACTGTGAAACGGGTTAAAGATTACACGGCCTACGCCTGCTATACCCGTACGGAAAAATTAAAAAAACCGTTATTGAAAAATACAAGCAAAGACGGCGGGTTGTGGGAAAAGAAAGCAATGACAGGCCCAAATGTTGCCGGGCAGTTTTCGCAAAATACAGCCAAGGAAGAAAAATTTGCCAAACCAAGACGCATCATTGCTCTTTACCATACACACAATGATGAATGTTATGTGCCCAGCGACGGGACAGAAAGTGTCTATGGCCGGGGTGGTATTCACGCTGTAGGGGAAGCCTTCAAGGAAGCCTTGGAAGAAAAAAATATCAATGTTGTCTATTCCGAAGATTTACATCTACCCCATGACCGGGACGCCTATCTCCGGGCCAGGGGCACTGCCGTAGAACTTTTGGAGAAAGATCCTGATGCAATTTTTGATATACACCGGGATGCCGCCCCCCCTGAAACATACGCTGCCCGAGTAGATGACGACTGGGTAACCATGATTCAGTTTGTTGTGGGAAGGGAAAACCCTGCTTTTGCGGTAAATCAAAGTTTTGCTTATGACTTAAAAGCTTTAGCGGATGAAATGCATCCGGGTTTGATCAAAGGGGTTTTGCTGGGCTGGGGGGATTTTAACCAGGATCTGACACCTTTGAACCTTTTACTGGAGGTAGGCTCGCACCTCAATAGCAAAGAAGCGGCCCAACAGGGGATTTATTATTTTTCTGATGTTGTCAGCCAGTATTTTTATGGAAATTTTGCCGATGTGGCAGATGAAGATGAATTTTCCTCCCGGGCGGAAAAACAAAGGGGGACACTTGCCTGGACCATTGGTCTTATTATGCTGGCAGTTGCTGTTGTGTTGACTGGTTTTTATTTTTTAAACAACCCTGCCGCCTGGGGACGTTTTAAGGAACGTTTGTTTCTATGCTGGGAACGGAGGGGCTTAATTTGGCAAAACGGCGTGGAAAATTTAACATTGGCAGGAAAAAGTGTTGTTGCCGGTTTACGGATCCTGTTGATTTTTATCCTTGTTTTAGGACAGCTGTTCCGGGTAGTTTTTAACAGGCTCAAAAACCGGCTAAAATCTTAATTTATAAAATTTTAATTTAGGTTAAGAATCTGTTGATGATGATAACTTCTATAGGGGACACCTTGGCTATAGAGTATATCTATTTCCAGTCATCAAGGTAGCTGTTATAATGAAATTGTCACCAGATACAACAGACTGCCTTGATTTTTTTATTGTGAGGTGTGCTTTGTGGTTAAAAAATGTTATTTTACTTTTCCAACAACCCACCAGGCAATTCGTGCGGAAAAAATTTTAGTCAAAACCAAAAGGGAATTCAAAATAGTACCTGTTCCCCGGGAGATAAGTTCCAGTTGCGGGGTAGCCCTGTGTTGTTTCCCCGAGGAGGCGGAAGGTATCAAGGCTTGTTTGGAAAATGAAGCCGTCCTTGTGGAAGGCTTTTATACCCTGGAAGAAAAAATTTCTGCAGGCTTGCTGTCTTTTTTAAAAAGGGAGAGATAGAAGGGGAGAATAGACAGAGTGACGGTAAAAAAAACAATTTATTTTGATAATGCTGCAACCTCGTGGCCTAAGCCGGAAGGGGTTTATAAGGCTGCTGAAAACTACCTGCGCAGCAGCGGTGCCAGCCCCGGCCGTTCCAGTTATACACAAGCTATTCAAGTTGAACGGCAGGTTTTTGAAACAAGGGAAAGAGCGGCTGCCTTCTTAGGCGCGGCCCGGCCTGAGGAAATTATTTTTACGCTCAATGCCACAGATTCTTTAAATATGGCCCTGAAGGGTATTTTGGAGCCGGGCGATCATGTTGTCTATACCTCTTTGGAACATAATTCTGTAACCAGGCCCCTGAATTCTCTTTGCCATCACAGGCAGGTCACTGCAACCATGGTGCACAGTGACTCCACCGGTCTTTTGAATGTTCAGGAGATTGCCAAAGCTATTAACCCCCAAACCAAACTGATTGTTTGCACCCATGCTTCCAATGTTTTGGGGCGGGTAACGCCTGTGAAGGAAATCAGCAGGCTGGCCCGGGAAAAAGGAATTTATTTTTTAATAGATGCCGCTCAGACAGCAGGCTCTGTGGAAATTGACCTGCAGGAAATAAAACCCCACCTGGCAGCCTTTACCGGGCATAAGGGGTTGCTGGGCCCCCCCGGTGTGGGAATGCTTTATGTCAGACAAGGGGTCAGAATCAGGCCTTGGCGTGAAGGGGGAACCGGCAGCAGATCGGAAGAGGACCGCCAGCCGGAGATGATGCCGGATTATTTGGAGGCCGGCACCATGAACGCCCCGGGCCTGGCCGGACTCAATGCCGGGCTGAAATTTATCCAGGAAACCGGCATCCCGGCCATTGCCCGGCATGAACAAGGGCTGGTCCATAAGTTGGTGGCCGGGTTGCGGGAAATAAAACAAGTGCAGGTTTTCAGGCCCCCGGGGAGCTACCCCTCGACGGCGGCGGTCTCTTTTATTTTAGAGGGTCTTGACTGTGGTGAAATGGGCCATCTTTTAGAACACTATTATGGCATTATGTGCCGTACAGGGCTGCACTGCGCGCCCAACGCCCACCGCACCATTGGTACCTTTCCTCAAGGAACAGTCCGCTTCAGCTTAAGCTACTTTAACCATGAAGAAGAGGTCGATTATGCCCTGCAAGCCATCCGGGAAATTGCAAGGGGGCTGCAATAACTGTGTGCCAGCCCCTAGATTCTGGCGGCAGGGTGCCTTGCCTACACTCTCTGTTTTTTTCCGCTGCTATCGAAAACACCTATAAATGTATGTGCACCCATCAGGATAAACTATTTCCCCCCTGCAATTAAGAACACTATACTGATAAAGGAATAAGTTTTATTTTTATCAAATTATACACAGGTGGTGGTAGTTAACTGATGAAAAACACATTGGCAACCAAATGGGGGATTATTGTAGTTGGCCTTGCAATCGGTGTTTTGGCGTCGTTGTTGCAGTTTTGGGGTAACCCGGCAAATATGGGCATCTGCGTAGCTTGTTTTGTGCGTGATATTACAGGTGC
>JBMNNQ010000150.1:0-2622 GCA_050942615.1 Dethiobacteria bacterium
TAATTTGGCCTACACCCTTAATTTTCAACATGCCATCCCTGTCGTGAGGCAGCCATTTACATAAATCATGCAAGGTGCTGTCGGAAAATACTATGTAGGGGGGCACCCCTTCGCGGGAGGCGATCTCTTTGCGCAGCAGGCGCATTTTTTCAAATAAAAGGCTGTCTTTTTTGGTTTCCCTTTTAAGAGGCCGCCTTTGCCAAACCTTTTCGCTGCCCTTAAGGACGGCTACCGCTTTGCGCCCTAATTTCAGCACCGGGTATTCACCCCCGGTAAAGGCCAGGTAGCCTTCAGCAGCCAGAAGGTTAATCAGGTCCTTAATGCCCTGTAAAGTGTATCCGCCCATTAAGCCGTAGGTGGAAAGCCTGTCAAAACGAAGCTGTAACAACTTCTTGTTTTTAGAGCCTTTCAGTATTTCTGCAACCAGCCCGGCCCCGTAACGCCCCTTCACCCGCACCACGCAGGAAAGGATTTTTTGGGCTTCCACAGTAATATCGTTCATTTCATAATCGGCGCTGCAGTTGCCACAGCGGTCACACTGCACCGGCACATTGTCTTCCCCAAAATATTGCAGGATATAGCGGCGTAAACAGCTGGTTGTGTGACAGTAATCAATAATTGTCTGCAATTTACGGTACTCATTTTTTTTCCTGTGTGGTGCATAAACCGTCTCCCTGATCATAAATTTCTGCAGCAAAACATCCTGGGCGCCAAACAAGAGGATACATTCCCCCGGATCACCATCACGCCCTGCCCTCCCCGCCTCTTGATAATATGCCTCCATATTTTTAGGCATATTATAATGTATCACATAGCGGACGTTGGATTTATCAATACCCATGCCAAAGGCATTGGTGGCAATCATAATCAGGGTCTGGTCATGAATAAACGCTTCCTGGCTATTTTCTCTTTCCCGATCGCTCATGCCGGCATGGTAGCGGCTGCAGGGAAGGCCCTTATCCCGTAAAAGCTTATAAATACCGTCTACCTCCCGGCGGGTAGCAGCATAGATAATGCCGGGCTGCCCCTTGTTTCTATGGACATAATCCAGAACATAATCCCTTTTATTTTCCCCCCGCACCACCTCAAAAAAAAGGTTTTCCCGATCAAAACCGCTTATAAATACCCGGGGGGCCAAAAAATTAAGGAAATTTACAATATCCCGGCGTATTTCCCCGGTTGCCGTCGCAGTGAAAGCACCTAACAACGGCCGCTGTTGCAGACTGTCGATAAAGCCGGCGATTTTCCTATAACTCGGCCTGAAATCGTGGCCCCATTGAGAAATACAGTGGGCTTCGTCAACCGCTACAAAGGAAACATTTAAAGCCTGTGCCAGTTCTAAAAATGCGGGCAGTTCCAGCCTTTCCGGCGCCACATAAAGCAGTTTATATTTTCCCTGGCCGGCCAATTGCAGCCTGGCAGTCACTTCCCTGCGGCGCAGCGAACTGTTGATAAAGGTGGCGGGTATACCAAAGGCCGCCAGTTCGTCAACCTGATCTTTCATTAAGGCAATCAACGGTGAAATAACCAGCGTTACCCCTTTAAACAGCAGGGAGGGAATCTGGTAACAAACAGACTTTCCCGCCCCCGTAGGCATAATGGCCAGGGTATCGCTGCCCGCCAAAAGACTGCTGATCACTGCAGCCTGCCCCTTTTTAAAGGAGGCATAGCCAAAGTATTTTTGTAGCAACTCCTGCGCCTGCGTAAACACTCGCAACCCTCCAAATTATATTAATATCTGCCACGCATTGCCAAACTTCCTGTCGGCTCCCTTTAAGCTAAATTCGCCTTTTAAATATTTGTTTCCTGCATGGCTGGGGCCAAGGGCTTTCTTGCCAAAAAGTTTCTATTATGGTACTATTTAGTATAATGTGATTTTGATTTCTGACCGTTTTCATGCTTTAACACAACATCCCTTAAATCTTTTATAAAAAAGGAGAATGTACATGCGCATTGCTATGCTCGGCCCCATCGCCTGGAGAACACCTCCCCGCCACTATGGGCCTTGGGAAAGGGTTGCTTCCCTCATTTGCGAAGGACTGGTGGAAAAGGGTGTAGATGTAACCCTTTTTGCCACTGCAGACTCTGTCACAAAGGGAAAACTGCGGGCCGTAAGCGCCCGCGGTTATGAAGAAGATCGTTCTTTGGACCCTAAAGTTTGGGAATGCCTGCATATTGCCGAAGTCTTTGAGTCTGCTGCAGACTTCGATCTTATTCACAACAACTTTGATTTTTTACCGCTAAGCTACAGCAGGCTTGTCAATACACCGGTGGTCACCACCATTCACGGCTTTTCCTCCCCCCGTATCTTGCCGGTCTACCGGAAATATAATAAACACACCTTTTACGTGTCGATCAGCGACGCCGACCGTTCGCCGGCATTAGACTACATAGCCACCGTTTACCACGGTATAGACCTTGAAAATTTTACCTTCCGCCCTAAACAGGGCGAATACCTGCTTTTTTTCGGCAGGATCCACCATGACAAAGGGGTGCGGGAAGCAATCGAAATTGCACGCCGCACTGGGATGAAGCTTATCTTGGCGGGGATAATCCAGGACAACGCCTATTATGAACAGGAAGTCAAACCTTACTTGGACGGTAAAACCATAACCTACATCG
>JBMNNQ010000151.1:0-2585 GCA_050942615.1 Dethiobacteria bacterium
CTGTAGGGCCAGGCCAGTTTGGGTAAAATTGGTTGTTATATTATGGGATTTGCCTAAACTTTAAAGGAAATCCGTTCCCGCTAGTAGAATAACAAATAGATAGGCACCCTTTTTATACTTATCGCAAAAGTCAAAAGTGTTTAACAAGCCTGTTAAGGTTTGGGTTTGGCAGGAAAGGGAAAGTCTTTTTCGGAAATATTGAATATTCTCCTGAAAGGAGCTGGGGTTTATGCAAGTGGAGGAAATACAAATTATGGTGGATGGCCTTCAGTTAAAAGGTTGGGCTTATGGGCCTAAAGAAGCGGATGACCGTGCAGTGGGAAAGGGAAAACCTTTATTAATTTTGTGTCACGGGGTTCCCCGAAGTAAACCCTCTCCTGAAGAAAAACAAGAGGAAAAGGATGGCGGCTATGCTGCCCTGGCCGAACAATGTTTAAAAGAAGGGTTGCCGTGTTTTCATTTTAATTTCCGGGGTACCGGTGAAAGTGAAGGGGAATTTGATGTCTACGGTTGGACGAAGGACCTTGCAGCTGTATTAGATTATTGGGGGGAACGTGAAGAGGGGCAAAACGGTTTTTATCTGTGGGGGTTCAGCATGGGGGGGGCTGTTTCCTGTTATGTAGCAGCCAAGGATCAGCGTGTCAAGGCTTTGGTTTTGGCGGCCAGCCCTGCAGAATATAAAACGGTGATCACCCCCTGGGATGCGGCAGGGCGCATTGAGGATTTCCGGGAAATAGGTATTATTAAGGATCCTGATTTTCCCCCGGATCTTGATGAGTGGTTAAAGAATCTTTATTCGGTAAACCCGCTGCAATATGTTTCCAACATAGCACCACGCCCGCTGTTGATTGCCCACGGCACGGCGGATGAAGTTATTCCTGTAATGCACGCTGAAAAACTTTATGAACTGGTGGGGGACTCTGCAGAACTTCTATTGATTACCGGTGCTGCACACCAATTGCGCCGTGAACCGGAAGCTGTAGAACAGTGTCTGGCATGGTTAAAAAAGGTTGCTTATCAGGAAACCCAGCTGCGGTAAGTATTTTATATAGGGAATATTTATAGTAAATTTGCAGTTTTTTAGCCGGAGTTTCAATGAGGGTATCAATGTTTGTTAATACAGAAGGAACAAGACTGCCCGGATGTTTCAGCCCGGGCAGCCTGCATTTTGAAGCATGCCTGCCGCGTTGCCGGCAGGTTGTTCCCGGCAAAGAGCACGACCTTTGTAACGTAAAAGCAACGTTATAGTCTAATTTTGCCGTATGTTACTTTTGAACCCTGGAACAGGCTTCAGGGCAGTGTGTATTCCATGGGCCAGATTTCAGTTTGTGCGGGCATCTTTTTGCTGGTCAGTTTCAGGGTGCTGTGCTGTGGTTCGATGGGGTAGGGTATGTCCTGCACAAGAAATTCATCCAGGGTGCCGATGGGCGTATCCGGATTGTGTTCGGTCTGGTAATGTATAGGGACAACCACAGCCGGGGAAAGCTGGGCAATCAGTTCCTGCACTTGCGGGAGAGCAACAGTGTAATGACCCCCAACCGGGATGAACAGCACATCAGGGTTGCCGATTTGGGCCACCTCTTCTGCTTGCAGGGTATGGCCGATGTCACCTAAATGGGCCAGGCGTAAGGTGGGCGTTGTTAGCACAAAAACCCCGTTTTTGCCCAGGTTGCCGCCATGAAAAGTGCCTGCCACACTCGTTATTTGCAGCTCGCCGAGACTGTAGTCTGTTTTTTGCCAGTCACCGGCAGCGGTCAGGCCGCGCAACACTGTAGCCCCCTGGCCCCCACCCGGGGTGTAATTATGATCGGTATGGTCGTGTGTGACGAGCACAACATCGGCGTTGCGGTCAATTTTGCCATAGCTGCCAAAATCAGGCTGGTAGGGGTCGATCAGGATAGCGGTATCCCCGTACTCCACCCAAAAAGTGGAATGCCCCAGGTAAGTCAGGGTTAACGGTGTTTCAGGATCTTCTTCACCTGCCGGCTCTACGGGCTCCTCCTGGTCTGCAGTGCCTTCGGCCGTGCCTGCCTGGTCCCCGCCTGATTCCGCACCATTTTCTATTTCTCCCGTATTTTCAGGTGCAGCAGTGCAGCCGCCCATGGCAATGCCGGCCAGCAGCAAAGTAAGCAGTAAAAAAATAAATATTCTCTTCATATTTTGCATATTTTTTCACCCCCTTTGCTGTTAATGCCGCTTTGGTTGATGGGCCAACCGTCTAGGTGCAACCGCTTAGGTACGCCCCCCACCCGGCCCGGGGGTTATTAGTTTTGATTGCGAGTTTGGGCGGCCACCAAGTTGGTGACGCCGTATTTTTCCCGCAGCAGCGGCTTTTCTATTTTGCCGGTTGGGTTGCGGGGGACCTGGTCGAAAATGATGGCCCGCGGGCGTTTGTAGCGCGGCAGGGGGGCGCAGAAATCAAGGATTTCTGCGGCGCTGCATTCACTGCCGGGCTTCAATTCGATAATTGCGGCGGCGATTTCGCCCAGGCGCTTGTCCGGCAGGCCGATTACAGCCACGTCCTTAATTTGGTCATGGTTGCGCAGGAAATCTTCAATCTGGACCGGGTAGAGATTTTCCCCCCC
>JBMNNQ010000152.1:0-2578 GCA_050942615.1 Dethiobacteria bacterium
GGGGGTGGAAAGACCCTTAAAAAAGGCAGCCGACTTCAGCAGGTTTAAGGGACATGATGTAAAAATCAGAACCCGTGAAAAATTGGCCGGGCGCCAAAACTTTAAGGGCGTGTTAACAGATTTTAAGGATGATTTGTTAACCTTGCAAACAGCAGCAGGTGATCAAATCGAAATTAAATTAAAGGAGGTCGCCAAGGCAAACCTCTACTATAAAAATAGGGGGCGGGGAAAATGAATCAGGAATTTTTATTAGCCCTGGAGGCCATTGAAAAGGAAAAAGGTATTAAAAAGGATACCTTATTTGATGCTATAGAAGCAGCGTTAATTTCTGCCTACAAAAGGAATTTTAATTCTGCGCCTAATGTCAGGGTTAACATTGAACGGGAAACAGGCCAGATACAGATCTATACCTGCCTTACTGTTGCCGAACAAGTTGACAATGCCCAACAGGAGATCCATCTTGATGAGGCCCGGAAAAAAGATCCACGCTATGAAATTGGCGATATTGTTGAGGTAGAGGTTACCCCTAAAAATTTTGGGAGGATAGCTGCCCAAACTGCCAAACAGGTTGTAATTCAACGTATCAGGGAAGCGGAAAGGGATCTGATTTACGAGGAATTTGTGGATCGTGCAGAGGATATTGTTACGGGTTCTGTGCAGCGTTTTGAACAAAGGAGCACCATTATCAACTTGGGTAAAACAGAGGCAATCCTGGCTCCTGCAGAACAAATTCAAGGGGAAGTGTACCGGCAGGGGGATCGCATTAAAACTTATGTTTTAGAGGTTAAGAAGACGACCAAAGGTCCGCAAATCCTTGTTTCCCGTACCCACCCCGGGCTGTTAAAGCGGCTATTTGAACTAGAGGTGCCGGAAATATTTAACGGTGTTGTGGAGATCAAATCCATAGTGCGTGAACCCGGTAAACGTTCCAAGGTGGCTGTGCATTCCCGCAATAAGGATGTCGATCCTGTTGGGGCGTGCGTGGGCCCGCGGGGTTCCAGGGTGCAGTCGATTGTGGGCGAACTTAAAGGGGAAAAAATTGACATTATTGAATGGGATGAGGAACCTGAAGTCTTTGTGGCCCGGGCTTTAAATCCCGCCAAAACTTTAAAGGTGGAGCTTGATCAGGACAATAAATCGGCTACGGTGGTGGTGCCCGATTACCAGCTTTCCCTGGCTATCGGCCGGGAGGGGCAAAACGTGCGTCTGGCGGCCCGGCTGGCGGGCTGGAAAATTGATATTGTCAGTGAATCTGAATATGTTGCAGGTAAGAAGGAGCAGGAGAGTGGTGCACAGGAAGGCGGGGAGCCCTTCACTGCTGTTAGTGACAACGGTGCTCAGGAAACCGGGACGAACAGTATCCTTTACGCATCAGAAACAGAAAACGAAATAGAAACAGAAGCCGGGATCGAAGCCGAAACGGGGACTGAAGCTGAATTCGAAACTGAAACCGGGAAAGAAACCGAAGCTGAAACTGAAACCGGGAATGGGCCTGTAAATGAATTAATGGCAGAAGATGAAAAAGATGTATTAGATGCGGATGAGACAGATGCAGATGCACCAGACGCGGATGCACCAGATACGGATGCACCAGACGCGGATGCACCAGATACGGATGCACCAGATACGGATGCACCAGATGCGGATGCACCAGATACGGATGCACCAGATGCGGATGTACCAGACGCGGATGCACCAGATACGGATGTACCAGACGCGGATGAGACAGATGCAGATGAAACAGATGCAGATGAACAGTGAGACATCCGGAACGACCGGGGTACAAAGCATTTTTTAGCGGGAGGAACGTTTGATGGCAAGAAAAAGAAAAACCCCCCAAAGACTATGTTTAGGCTGCCGTACCATGAGAGATAAAAGGGAACTGCTCCGGGTTGTAAGGACTCCACAAGGGGAAATCGAGCTGGATGTTACCGGCAAAAAGGCGGGAAGAGGGGCCTATATCTGCCCGCATGCCGCTTGCCTGCAAAAAGCCCTGCGCAGCAAAGCGCTGGAAAAAAGCCTGCGCACCTCCGTAGGGGAGGATGTCCTGCAGCTGCTGAAGGAAAAGTTAACGGATTAACAGCTGCAGCGGGTATTTGCCGGGGCCTTTATCTGACCCGGTCTGTCCAAAATGTTGGGGTTTGTTCCAGGAAATCTGTGGAATTTGTAAGGAGGGCAAAAATTATATGGAGGTGTTGTAAATGGCCAGAGTGAGAGTATATGAGTTATCTAAAGAACTGGGCATTCGCAGTAAAAAATTGATACCTATTCTGAAGGAAATGAAGATAGAAGTTAAGAATCATATGAGCACCCTGGAAGAGGAAGTAGCCAGGAAGGTGCTGGAAATGCTGATCAAGGGTGAAGTGAAACCCATTGGTGAGGAGAAACCTGATGAAGATTCCGGACCGGCGGCAGAAAAAAAGAATGAAACAGCGCCGGCAGTAAAGGCCCCTGCTGAAAAACCGGCAGCGGCCCCCGTCAAAAAAGAAACAGTAGAAAAAAAACCTTCCCGGGTGGGTCGTAAGGCCAGAAAAATTGCCCGGCTTTCCAGGGAGAAAAAGGAAAAATCACCTGCGCC
>JBMNNQ010000035.1:0-14124 GCA_050942615.1 Dethiobacteria bacterium
TTTTTTGAATAGAGGTTATATCCACACCCGGTTCGTCTGCCGGGCCGATTACCTCCACTATTTTACCTTCGGGAGAACTGTCAAAACTGTCCGGCCAGCGGGTAATACTGACTAGAATTTTATCCCCTGGATCAACCCTGCCAAATACCCGGGAAATCCGTATTTCATGTGCCAGACGCCGATCGTCGGGCAAAACAGTACCCCGGTGGCGGTTACCCTGAAAAGTGCCCACTATATTGGTGTTGCCCCGCTTAAGGATGCGGATAACCTCTCCTTCGCGGCGGTGTCCGTTGGTTGATCTACCCAACAGGCGGACCATAACCCTGTCCTTGTGCATGGCACCCTTTATTTTCTCCCGGGGTATAAAAACGTCCGCCTCCCCCGGCGCTTCCGGCAATAAAAAAGCATAACCCTGGGCATGCCCCTGCAGTACACCCACCAGCATTCCTCTCCCCTTCAGGGGGGTATAACGGCCCTGCACTGTTTTAAGAACGACTCCTTCTTCCTCCAGGGAAGCTAAAAATGAAAACAGCTCCTCAATATCTTTATCCTTGGCAATGCCCAGACCCTTGCGCAGGCCTTCAAAGGTCAAAGGCTTATAGTCCTTTTCAAATAAAAACTTCAAAACACTTTTTTTACTGACTGTCATATCCTACTCCCATCAATCATAATTCCTGGTTGAAACAGGCACATTCCCCCATCGCTTCTTAACCTTACATTTTTTACATTCTTGCAAACGGGCAGTTCACACCACTGCTCTTCTGCCTCCGGCCTGTCCATGACAAGCAGCCCGTCAACAACCGTTTGTGCCTGTCTGCCTCTATTATACCCTGCCCGGACAAAAAATAAAAGAGAGCAAGCCCTGACTTGTCCCCTAAAGCTTGCTCTCTTCAGATTCAGATTTGTACTTCAGGCTAAATTTTCCACACTGTCTTTCGGGAAATTATAAAAACAGCGGGGCAAAAACCAGCGCCACAATACTCATCAACTTGATTAGAATATTAATGGAAGGCCCGGCGGTATCCTTGAAGGGGTCACCGACGGTATCCCCGACCACAGCAGCTTTATGTGGTTCACTGCCCTTGCCGCCCAGCTGTCCTGTTTCAATCCACTTCTTAGCATTGTCCCAGGCGCCGCCGGCATTGGCCATAAAGATAGCCATCAGCACCCCGGTCACCAGTGCACCGGCCAAAAGCCCGCCCAAGGCCTCTTTGCCCAGGAAAGGAATCAGACCCACCACAATCGGTACAATCACCGCTGCTAAACCCGGCACAACCATTTCTTTCAGTGCCGCAGCTGTACTGATATCCACACATTTGGCATATTCGGGACGGGCTTTCCCCTCCATCAAACCAGGTATTTCCCGGAACTGACGGCGAATTTCTTCAATCAGATCAAAAGCAGCCCGGCCCACAGCTTCCATCGCCCTTGAAGACGCAAAGAAGATAACCGTTCCCCCGATAAACATGCCGACGATGGTACTGGCTTCCGTAAGGTTGATAATATCAAGCCCCGTAGCCTGGGTGTAGGCAGTAAAAAGAGCCAGCGCCGTCAAGGCGGCAGAGCCGATAGCAAACCCTTTACCGATAGCAGCGGTGGTGTTACCCACTGCATCGAGCTCGTCCGTAATTTCACGCACTTCCGGTTCCAGTTCGGACATTTCGGCAATACCGCCGGCGTTATCGGCAACCGGCCCGTAGGCGTCAACCGAAACGGTATTCCCCACAATAGAGAGCATTCCTACGGCTGCAATAGCAATGCCATAGACGCCGTCTGCCATATAAGCAACAACAATCGCCACAATAATGGTCAGCAGGGGCAGGGTGGTGCTCTTCATCCCCAAAGCCAACCCGCTGATAATGTTGGTAGCCGAGCCGGTCTGGGAGGCACGCGCCAGATCCTGCACCGGTTTAAAGCTGTAAGATGTATAATAGTCCGTTATTTTACCGATGATTACCCCGGCAATCAAACCGGAAATAATGGCGATGAAGGGCCCGGTCCCACCCAAAACATTTACGGAAAGGAAATAGGAAGCAACCAGGACAATCACGGCCGCCACCAAGGTGGAACGTTCCAGCGCAGCGCCTAAGCGTACGCCTTCCTTGGCCTGTACAAAGAAATAGCCGATGATCGAAGCAATGATCCCCACCGCAGCGACCAACAAAGGCAACAAAATGCCGCCAATCCCATAGATCAAAATTCCCACCGTCATGGTGGCAATCATGGATCCAACATAAGATTCAAAGAGGTCGGCTCCCATGCCGGCCACGTCGCCAACGTTATCGCCGACGTTATCCGCAATAACCCCGGCATTACGGGGGTCATCTTCGGGGATCCCCGCCTCTACTTTGCCAACCAGGTCGGCCCCCACGTCAGCCGCCTTGGTAAAAATACCGCCGCCGACGCGTGCAAAAAGGGCGATAGAGCTGGCTCCCAAGGCATAACCGTTTACAATTTCAGGCTCCCGAAAAATCAGGTAAAGGGCACCGACACCCAAAAGTCCCACCCCGGCCACCATCATCCCCATGACCGAGCCGCTGGAAAAAGCTACCCCCAGAGCGCTGCCGATCCCTTTCCGGGCAGCGTTGGCCGTCCGCACGTTGGAAATGGTCGCCACTTCCATCCCCACATAGCCCGCTATTGCGGAAAAAGCTGCCCCGACTAGGAAACAGATCGCCGTGGGCCAACTGATTGCAAAGCCCAGCACCAGAAAAAGGACAATGGCAAAAATTGTCAAGGTGGTATATTCCCTTTTAAGGAAGGCCATTGCCCCTTCATGGATTGCCGCAGCAATTTCACGCATGCGTTTATTTCCCGGGTCTAATTTGCCCACATTTACCCAAAGAATAATGGCAAAAATTATACCGACAACTCCCACTGCCGGTACCAGCGTAAAAAGATCCAAGCTCTCCTCCTCCTTCTTTTAAGTATAGACCAAACCGCCTACTAATCCATATCTCTATATCCAGTTTCTGTTTTCTTTTTCCCTACCCCCCCTCGCTTAGGTTTATACAGTCCTGTGCTGCAACCGGCGTAACCCTGCTTTTTTTACAGCTTTTAACGCACCACAATCGTCAGGGCAATAGCCAGGATCATAAAACCCACGGCCAGCCAGGTGGTCACACGCCCCAAAAGATCGTCTAAACCTTTCTTTTTCCCGAAAAGGGTTTGCGCCCCGCCGGCAATCGCACCGGTCAAACCGGCGCTCCGCCCGGATTGCAGCAAAACAGTGGCAATCAGAGAAAGACAAACAATAGTATAGACAACAGTCAACGCTGTACGCAGAAACTTCACCTTCTTTTTCTGAATTTAGCCAATAAAACATTATCAACGGTAAAGATATTCTACCACATGATGCCGGGGCTGACAAGCAATTTACCCCGGCATCCCTTCTGCTTTAAGCTTGTTTCCCGGGAAAAAAAGCAGCCTGGCCCAAGCCCTCTTCAATACGCAGCAGGCGGTTATATTTGGCAGCCCTTTCAGAACGCGCCGGGGCACCGGTTTTAATGAAACCGGCATTCACGGCCACAGCTAAATCGGCAATCGCCGTATCTTCCGTTTCGCCGGAACGGTGTGATATTACGCAGCGATACCCTTTTTGGACCGCCAATTGAATAGTCTGCATAGTTTCTGAAACAGTGCCGATCTGATTCATCTTAATCAGGATGGCGTTGGCCACCCCTTTAGCGATGCCTTTGTGTAAACGTCTGAAGTTGGTTACAAAAAGATCATCCCCCACCAGCATCATTTTTTGGCCAAGGGAGGATGTCAGTTCTCCCCAGCCGTCCCAATCCTCTTCTGCCAGCCCATCCTCGATGGAAACAATGGGGTATTTCGCCGCCAGATCGCTGTAATAGTCGATCAGCCCCCTGGAGGTCATCTCCAGGCCTTCACCTCTTAAATGATATTTGCCCCCTTCATACAGCTCTGTGGCAGCCACATCCAGCGCCAGTTGAATGTCTTCGCCGGGTACGTAGCCGGCTTTTTCAACCGCTTCGATAATCAGCTGCAAGGAATCTTCATTAGAGGTGAGGTTGGGCGCAAAACCGCCTTCATCACCCACCCCGGTGTTCAATCCCCGGTCTTTGAGCACTTTTTTTAAATGATGGTATACCTCCGTGCCCATCCGCAAAGCCTGGCGAAAATTTTTAGCACCGGCCGGAATAATCATAAATTCCTGCACGTCAACGTTATTGTCGGCGTGCATACCACCATTTAAAATATTCATCATCGGCAAAGGCAAAAGATTACCGTTCAGGCCGCCCAGATAGCGATACAGGGGCAGGCCAAGGGATTGGGCTGCGGCACGCGCCGCTGCCAGGGAAACCCCCAAAATGGCGTTGGCGCCAAATTTGCCCTTATTTTCTGTCCCATCGGCCTCTACCAAAAGGCGATCTATCTCTCCCTGGTCCAGGGCGTTTTTACCTATTAACAGCGGGGTTATTTTTTCCCTGATATTGTGCAGGGCCGTAAGCACCCCTTTTCCCTGGTAACGCTTTTTATCTTTATCACGCAGCTCCACCGCCTCAAAGGTGCCTGTGGATGCCCCGGAGGGAACCGACGCCCGGCCCCTGAACCCGCCGCTTAAAACCACATCTGCTTCCACAGTAGGGTTGGCCCTGGAATCAAGAATTTCCCGGGCATAAATAGCCTTGATAAAAGTTGTCATTACAGATCACCCCTGTTTATACTTTACAGACCGTTTTTTTCATTTGCTCCCTTACCACTTTACACTAAAGAACTGCCGCTCATTTCTGCCGGCACCGGTATGCCCAACAGCCGCAGGATGGTCGGGGCCACATCAGCCAGCTTCCCCCGCATAGGCAGGGTATATTTTCCTCTGGGTGAAATAAGGATAAAAGGGGTGTCATTTTCAGTATGTGCCGTATGCGGGGTGCCGTTTTCCATCATTTTTTCGGCGTTGCCATGATCGGCAGTCACCAGCGCTGTGCCCCCTTTTTCCAAAACCTTAGCCACCACCATGCCTACCTGCCTGTCAACAGTTTCCACCGCCTTGATGGCCGCCTCCAAATTTCCCGTGTGGCCTAACATATCCGCATTGGCATAGTTCAATACCACCAGATCATAATGGTTACTGTCCAGCGCCTCCAAAACCTTTGCCGTCACCTCTGCTGCACTCATCTCCGGCTGCCGATCATAGGTTTCCACCTGGGGGGAGGGGACCAAAATCCTTTCTTCCCCGGGAAAGGGTTTTTCCCGCCCCCCGTTAAAAAAGTAGGTCACATGTGCATATTTTTCTGTTTCAGCTGCCCTAAGCTGACGCCTGCCTTCCTTGGAAAGCACCTCTCCCAGGGTGGCCGCCAGGTACTGCGGCGGAAAAGCTACCGGTGCAGCAAGATCTTGTTCGTATTCTGTAAAACAAACCAGATCCGGGAAAGAAGGGGCAGCGCCCCGTTCAAACTCCTGAAAGTCCTTTTGCACGAAAGCCCGGCTGATCTGCCGGGCGCGATCGGCACGGAAATTAAAAAAAATCAGGCCGTCCCCGGTATTGATTAACGCCAGCGGCTGCCCGTCTTCATTATGGATTACAACCGGGTTGACAAATTCGTCCGTTTCACCCCGGTAATAGGCATCCCCCAGCGCTCCCAGGCTGTTATTTTGGGAATGATGTCCTTCCCCGTAAACGTAGGCCCGGTAAGCCCTTTCCGTCCGCAGCCAGCGCCGGTCCCGATCCATACTGTAATACCGCCCGGCAATACTGGCCACCCGGCCGATTCCCAGGGCTGCCATTTCTTTTTTCAGGGCCAGCAGGTATTCCCCGGCGCTGCGGGGAGAGGTGTCCCGTCCATCTAGAATAGCATGGACGTAGACCTTCTGCAGCCCCATTTTTTTGGCCATCCTTAACAGCGCATACAGGTGTTCAATATGGCTATGTACCCCGCCGTCAGAAAGCAGACCCAACAGGTGCAGGGCAGAATCGCGCTCCCGGACCTTTTGCAGCACATCCAGCAAAACCTCATTTTGGAAAAAGGTACCGTCTGTAATGGCCCTGTTGATCCGCAGCATATCCTGGAAAACGATGCGCCCGGCACCCAAATTTAAATGCCCCACTTCTGAGTTGCCCATCTGGTTTTCCGGCAGGCCCACCGCTTCCCCGCTGGAAGCCAGGCGTGTAGCCGGATAGCTGCGTAAAAAGGCATCTACTTGGGGGGTTTTGGCCAAAAAAACAGCATTGTCGCTGCCACTTTCAGCCAAACCCCAGCCATCCATAATAATCAGCACCACAAATTTATGTTTCCCAATGTTCACCTCATGCTCCCCTCTCCCTTAAAACAGCCTCCACCAGAGCAGCGTAGCTTTTGGCCTCCAAACTGCTCCCCCCGACCAGCGCACCGTCAACCCCCTTTTGTGTTGTAAAATCTGCAATATTTTCCGGCTGGACACTGCCCCCGTAAAGGATCCGGATTGTTTCGGCCATGCCCGGCGCCCTTGCCTGCAGCAAGGCGCGGATCAACCCGGCTACCGCCGCGGCATCTTCCCCCCGGGCCGGGGTCCCTGTACCGATCGCCCACACCGGTTCATAAGCCAACACCATGTTGGCGCCCAAGGCCCTGTTTAACTCCAGGTTCCCGAGCCCTCCCCACAGTTGTTCTTCAATTACCTTTTCTGTTTCCCCGGCACGGCGCTGTTCTTCATTTTCCCCCACACAGAGGATCGGCAGCAAACCGTGTTCCAAAGCGGCGGCCACTTTTTTCCGGAGCAGCGTTTCTTCTTCGCCAAAATACAGACGCCTTTCAGAATGGCCGATCAGCACATATTTGACACCAAGTTCCCGGAGCATCACCGGGGAGATCTCCCCGGTGTATGCTCCTTCCCCGGCAAAGTGCATATTCTGCGCCCCCGGCTGCAGCGCCGTCTTTTTCAACATCGCAGCCAACTGTGCCAACGCCGTAAAAGGCGGGCAGATGACCATTTCCACCTGCTGCTGTGCGGCTATTTTGGCAGGAAAATGCAGCATAAATTTTTCTGTTTCAGCTAAGGTTTTATACATTTTCCAGTTGGCCACAACCATTTTTTTTCTCATAAAACTGTCAGCTCCATCCTTACCGGTTTTCTTTCTCTAGACCTTTTGATCATTAATCGCAGCCAGTCCGGGCAGCTCCTTCCCTTCCCAGAATTCCAAGGTAGCCCCGCCCCCAGTAGAAACATGTGTCATTTGCGGGGAAAGATCCAGCCGGTCCAAAGCCGCCACCAAATCCCCCCCGCCGATCACTGATTCCGCCCCGGAGGCTGCCAGGGCCCGGGCCACGTTTTCTGTTCCCAGGTTAAACGGCGGGTATTCATACGCACCCAGGGGACCGTTCCAAAGCACCAGCCGCGCCCCGCCGATCACCTTTTGAAACAGTTCTACCGTTTTCGGCCCAATATCCACCGCGCTCCAGCCCGCCGGAATTTCCGCCGCCCCGACAATTTTAAAGGGGCTTTGGGCGCGCAACTCTTCGGTAACCGCCAGATCGACAGGTAGAAATATTTCCGCCAGGCCCCGGCCGGAGGCTGCCTGCAAAATTTCGCCGGCCACAGCAACCTTATCTTCTTCATAAAAAGAACTGCCGACAGATAAACCCCGGGCCTTTAAAAAAGTATTGGCCATGGCTCCCCCTAAAAGGAGGCTGTCAGCATGTTTTATAAAGTAACGGATTACCCCGATTTTATCGGCAACTTTTTTCCCGCCCAAAATGGCTACCAGGGGAGAAGGCGGGTCTTGCCTGCTTTTAGTTAGATGCAGGATCTCCTTTTCCATTAAAAACCCGGCCGCCACCGGCAGGAAACGGGATACACCGCTGTTGGAAGCATGTGCCCGGTGCGCCGTCCCGAAGGCATCGTTTACAACCACGTCTGCCAGCCGGGAAAGGGCCTCTGCAAACCCGGGATCGTTCTTTTCTTCCCCGGGTTCAAACCGGACGTTTTCCAAAAGCAACACCTCTCCCGGGGATAAAGCCCCCACTGCTTTTTCCACTGCCTCCCCCACGACCGCATCAACCTTTTGCACCTCCCGGCCCAAAAGCTGGGAAAGCCGTCCGGCAACCGGATCCATACGCAGTTCTTCCACTACCTGCCCCTTGGGGCGGCCTAGGTGGGAAGCCAGGATCACCCGGCTGCCTTTTTCCAACAGATACTTTATGGTGGGTAAGGCCGCCCGGATTTTGGTATCATCCAGCACAGCCCCCTCCGGTGTAAGGGGAACATTGAAGTCAACCCGGACAAAAACCCTTTTTCCCCCTACCTCGATATCCTTTACAGTTAACTTAGACAAGGTTCAAATCACGCTCCCGGGTGATAATTTAAAGGCCCCTGGCCCCCAAAAAGGCCGCCAAATCCAACGTGCGGCAGGAATAACCCCATTCATTATCGTACCAGGCCAAAATCTTGACCATTTTTTCACCGATGACCATGGTTGAAAGGGCGTCCACTACCCCTGAATACGTACTTTGTTTGTAGTCCACGGAAACAAGCGGTTCAAAGGAAACGCCCAGGAAGCCCTTCATTTTACCTTCGGCGGCCTCCACAAAAGCTTCGTTCAATTCCTCTGCCGTAAATCCCACTTCCAGTTCGGCCACCAGGTCAACCAGCGAGGTCACAAAAGTTGGCACCCTGATAGCCACACCGTTAATCTTGCCGTCCAGTTCCGGCAAAACAAGGCCCACATTACGGGCCGCCCCGGTGGTGGTCGGTATCATGGAAACAGCCGCTGCGCGGGCCCGGCGAAAATCGCTGTGTGTAATGTCCAGCAAACGCTGATCATTGGTATAGGCATGGATGGTCGTCATCAAAGCCCGCTTCAGGCCCGCCTTTTCGTGCAAAACCTTGACCACAGGTGCCAGGCAGTTCGTGGTGCAGGAAGCGTTGGAAACCACATGGTGTTTTTCAGGTTCATAATCATCTTCGTTAACGCCCATGACAATCGTCAGATCGACCCCTTTGCCGGGGGCTGTGATAACCACCTTGCGGGCCCCTCTTTGCAGGTGAACCGCAGCTGCTTCCCGCTGCCTGAAAACCCCCGTCGCCTCCAGGACAACCTCCGCCCCCACCGCTTCCCAATCCAACTGTGAAGGGTCCCGGTCCGCTAAAATCCTGATTGTTTGCCCGTTGACCAGCAGGTTTTGCCCCTGGGCCTCAACATCCGCCTCCAGGGTTCCATAAACTGAATCGTATTTTAACAGATGGGCCAGTAACTTCGGATCACGGATGCTGTTGACCGCCACTATCTCCACTTCCGGATGCTGCAAAGCAGCACGCAAACATGATTTTGCCACCCTTCCGAAACCATTGATCCCGACTTTCACTGCCATAAGTTCCGCCTCCTTAATATTTGCATCATTTAAAAATTTTATCCCGCCCGCGGGGAACACAGATGCTCACCCTGGTCACACTTCAGGCAGGGGAAAAGGCCCGGTCGGGGAAAATATACTGTTTTCCCCTGCACTGTAAAGCCCCAGGATCTCTTTGGCCGCACCTTCATCCAAAACCAACAGATCGCGGGAATGGTTGCCAGCCACAGCCACAATCGCCCGCGCTTTCCTTTTGCCGCCGGCCACAACAATCACATTGTGCACCTTTTTTACCAGCTCTTCCAGGTAAAACCCCAGGCTGGGAATGCGCTCCACAATTTCACCGCGACAGTTGTAAAAATCCCCAAAGACCTCCCCCACAGCCCCCAGCCGGGCCAGCCTTTCCATTTCTGCCCGGCCGGCCCCTCTGAAACGGGCCATTTCTTCAGCAGTCCCAATCCCGTGCAGCAGAACACGTGCCGAATTAATCAGGGCGATGACCTCTTTAATTTCTTTTTCCTGCAGCAATACCTGCAATGTAGCCTGGCTCAGCGAGTCGGGAAGATAAAGCTGCCGGTAGCGGGCATTCATTTTCTGCGCCACCTGCACGGCAATGGTATTGGCCTGGTAATCAGCCACTTCACCCAGCCCCCCCCGGGCCGGCACCACAACAATCCCCGGCGGCCCCGGTGCTACCGGCAGCATATCGGCAACAGCCGCGCAAGAGGTGCCTCCAGATACAGCTAGAACCATCCCTTCAACCAGGCATTCCCTCAAAACCCTGGCCGCTGCGCGGCCCATTTCCAGCAAAACAACCTCATCGTTCTCCAAATCACCCGGCACTACAATCACGCGTTTCACTTTTAACAGCTTTAACAGTTTTTCTTCCATTACCGTCAATCCTAAAAAAGATTTCAGGTAGGGCGTAACAGCTAAAAGAACCGTTTCGCCGAAAGAAGTCAGGCTGATACCCCTGGAATCAACCGTAAGCAGGCCCTGTTCCCGTAAAACGGCAACCTCCCCGCGCAGCATTCTTTCCCCCACCAGAAAATAAGCCGCCAGGGTACGGCGGCCGATCGGGGCAGCATAATAAATTTTACGTAAAAGACGGTAGCGGCGTACCAGAATTTCCGGATACTCCGGTGCCAGAAGATTTAAAAAGTCTCCTCCCAAATCCAGGTTCATCGTGCAGCCTACCCCTTTCACCCTATTATACTATGAAAAATGGGTCAAAAAAAGACCCACTTGGGATCTTTTTGACCCATTTTCTCTGGAATTTATATCTTGTTTAAAAATCAGCCCCAAAGTTTAGCAAAAATTAGTAGCGGCGGCGGTATGTAGAAGCAGGAATGTTCATTTCCTGCCGGTATTTGGCCACAGTTCGCCTGGAAACCTTAATGCCCTTTCTTTTAAGCAGTTCCGTTATTTTTCGATCACTATAAGGAACGCTCGGATCTTCTTTTTCCACCAGCTCTTTCAAATATTCTTTGATGCTTAAAACAGAATGGGCCTCCCCCAGCAACCCATCAACACCGCTGGAAAAAAAGAATTTTAGGGGAAAAAGACCCCGCGGAGTCTGCACATATTTACCGGCTGTAGCACGGCTGACCGTAGACTCATGTATATCTAGTTTTTGGGCTATATCCTTCAGGGTCAAGGGTTTAAGACTATGGATCCCTTCCTCTAAGAAGGGCCACTGCACCTTGACAATCTGTTCCGTAACCCGGTAAAGGGTCAGGCGCCTTTGTTCAATACTTTTGATTAGCCAGAGGGCGCTGTCCAATTGTTTTTTTATAAAGGTGTTAATCTTTTCTTCTTTGCCCTGTTTTAACAAATTGTAATAATAGGGGTTGATAAATAACTGCGGGACATTATCATTAATAATTATAACATATTCCCCTTCCACCTTTTCGACGACAATATCGGGGTAGACATAACGAATATCTTCTGCCCCGCCCAGGTGTGAACCGGGCTTGGGATCCAGAGTCCGGATATAATCCAGGGCTTCTTGCAGGCACTTGGGGCTGATACCTAATTTAGCAGCAATTTCGCGGTATTTCCCCGCGGCCACTTCCGGCAGGTAACCCTTGATCACCGGCTCCACGGCAGGAGGAACATCTTGCCGGTCCCGCAGCTGAATCAACAGGCATTCTGCCAGCGTCCGGGCCCCCACACCGGAAGGTTCAAAGCTCTGGATCAATTCCAGCATCTCCAAAATTTCTTTTTCCGGCACCCCCAAAAATTGGGCATGTTCGGCCGTTTCACCCTGCAGGTAACCGCTGGAATTTAAATTGCCGAGCAGGTATTCCGCAATCAGGTATTGTTTGCCCTTCACCGGCGACATTTTAAGCTGAAACACCAGGTGTTCCTGCAAACCGGTTTCCCGGGTGGCATAATGATCAAGGGCCGAAAACCCGTCATCATCACCCCGCCGCACCCCGCCCCTGTAATCTTTTCTGTAAAAGGAATCATTAAAATATTCTTCCCAGTCTGCCAAATCGTCTTCTTTGCCGCTGTCTTCATTCTTTTCGGCAGGCTTTTCTTCCTCAGCGCCGCCCTGTTCCTTTTCCTGCACTTCCAAAAGCGGGTTTTTTGTCATCTCCTCCTGGATATAATCGATCAGCTCCAATGTCGAATACTGCAGAAGATTGATCGCCTGCTGCAATTCCAGAGTCATGACCACTTTTTGCGTTTGTTCAATTTTTAATTCAAAATTCATGGCCATGGGAAAACCTTCCTTCAAACCCCGCCTGCTGACACCTTGGGGGTAAATTTTTTATACATTCTGTATTTGCTGTATTTATTATCCTGTGTAATCATTTCGACATTTTAACCGGAAATCCTGCTTGATGTGTAGAAGTTTTTTATTTTTCTGTATATTATTTATTTAGCACCTATTTCTGCACTTAATGTTTAATTTCTACATATTTTTTTATAATCCTGCCTTTCAATCTGCGTCCGGCAGGCTGAACTAGGGCCGGCATTGTTCCTTATTATTTTCCCTGATTTTTTCAGCCAGGGCGTTAATCCGCCGCATGCGGTGGTAAACGCCGGACTTGGTCAGCGGCGGCACCGCAGCAGCGGCTAATTCCTGCAGGGTGGCTTCCGGATATTTTAAACGCAAGCGGGCGACCTGAACCAGGGGGGGGGACAGGCTGTCCAGTCCCAATACCCTTGCCAGCAGCCTGATGTTGCTGACCTGTTCCCAGGAGGCAGCTGCAGTTTTTGCCAGGTTTGCTGTTTCACAATTTACCAGCCTGTTAATCTTATTGCGCACACCCTTGACTACCCTGATGCTTTCAAAGTCGAGCAGGGCCGTAGAGGCAGCAATAATGCGTAAAAATTCCCCTATTTTTTCCGCCCCTTTAAAGTAGACGACAAAGTCATTTTTTCTCTGGAAATAGCGCGCCGGCAAGTCAAAAAAAGAGAGCACCGCAATAATTTCCCGGGCATAGGTTTCATCGGGGGACACAATTTCCAGGTGGTAGGCTGTTTCGGGGTTAATTGTCGAACCGCTGGCTAAAAAAGCACCGGCTAAATAAGCGCGGCGGCAGCACTTTCCTGCAAAACCAGCCATTTCTTTTTTCTCGTCTGACAACAAAGGGGATAAATATTTTTTTAAAACAGGCCGCCCGTTTTGGGGGTGAAGACCCATAAAACCCAGTTCCAGCAAAACACCTTCAACTTTTTTTTTACCCAGGACCTGTATAAAATATTTGTTATTTTTTTGCAGCTGTTTCTCATGGCTGACATAAATACGCGGGGAAAGGCCGAAACAAAATTTCAAAAGAGAAAACAGGCGCCGGGCCAGCGCCGCACTTTGGGTTTGCAGCGTGATCCCCAGGGTATTTCTGCGCAACAGCAGCCGGCCGTTCATCTGCATAAAAGCCCGTAATTCCGCACAGGCGCAGCAACGTTTGACAAGCGCACCCCTGGCTAATTCACTTTTAAGCCGCTGTGCAAAGGAAATCATCCAGTTTCACCCCCTGCATTCAAACCCTGCGCAAAGCATGCTTTAAAAAATGCCGCAATTTTTTGTGAGTCCTGGCTAAAGGGCCGCTGGGGGAAACACCTATTTCTTTGCAGACCCGGCGCAAGTCCCCGTTCAAATTGACCCGTGTATAGGCTCGAAGCCCATCCAGACCGGTTTCCCAACCGGCAAGGCTGTCGAAAAGCAGAGCAGCGAGCTTTTTGCAATCATGGCGGGCCACTTCATGATCATTCAGCAAAGGGGCTTCAATGACCTTTATATTCAACTGCGCCAAAGCTTCATAATCCACCTTTACCGTTGCAGCCCCTTCCTGTTGATATTTTGCTGCCAGAGCCGGGGGTAAATCTGTAGCGTTATTAACCACAATACCGTCAATAAGGCCCTCACAACCGTGCCGGAAAAGAACCTGCAGATGTTCTGCCGCGCTTAAGCCTTCTGTTTCACCATGCTGGGTCATGATATTACAAACATAAAAACAGGGGGCGGCGGCTTTGGCCAGGGCCTCTTTCACCCCGGGGACCAGCAAATTGGGCAGCACACTGGTAAAAAGGCTGCCCGGCCCCAAAATAATGGCTTCTGCTGCCCCGATGGCCCGCAGCACCTGGGGTAAAGGCCTGCAGGCTGCAGGCTGCAGGGAAAGAGTGGCAATGTGCTTCCCTGCCTGCACAATATTTGTTTCACCAACAGCCGTACTTTTATCTGCAAAAACCGCCTGCAAAATAACCTGTTCCAGTGTAACCGGCAAAACAGTCCCCCGGATCGCCAAAACCTTGCTGAATTCCTGCATCGCCCGGCTGTAACCGAGCATTTCCGCCATCACCACAATAAAAAGGTTGCCAAAAT
>JBMNNQ010000153.1:0-2554 GCA_050942615.1 Dethiobacteria bacterium
TGGGCACTGTCCAGCACTTTGATGGAGACCCATGTGTTCGCATCGGCTCTACCGCTCGCGGTCACGCTGTCCCCCGGCTGGGCGGTATCTTTGCTCAGCTCCAGGGTCACGCTGATACTGGAAACCAATGTATTCCCGTCAACGCTAGGGCCCCCGGTGTGGTCGGCGTAGACTGGAGCAGAACTCAACGCCCCCCCCGCCAAGCTGAACAGCATGGCCAGCAAAACTAGATAGCCGGTAAGTTTGCAGCCCCACAAATATTGTAGTCTTCTTAGTTTCATATTAAGTAAAACCTCCTTGGTACCTATGAAATACAATAAAAAGGTCTCTGTATTGATGTTTTAGCTGTACCGGCGCCGGCGACCGGTACAGCTAAACTTTTCATCAATGCCACTTCGAATGGTTTCGTTCGAGAGCGGGCTGCCGGTTAACCATTCAATTTCCGGGGCTTTAAGCGTCCCTTCCCAGGCTGCGGATAAAGCCGCACCCGGTTAGGCGCCGGCCTGTCCAAAGGTAATCATTCCCCAATTAAAACCCGGACATTTCCTCTCTAGACCATTTTTTATTATTTTTACTGCAGCACGATCGGGTTATGATCCACATCGTTGGTTAGATCATCCACAATATATACCTTAACGACGTCTCCGGCTTGAACATTGAAGCCGGCCTGGGCTTTCTCCAGCAATTCCAGATCAAAATCGGCCCTGGTTGCATTGATGCTGCGCTGAACACCACCAAGCCCGCCTTGGTAATGGACAAAGACAACTGTTTCCAACCCCTCATGGGCAACGACCGGGGTTACTTCAACACTGAAATATTTCAGGCCGTCTACCGCGGGGTTTACAGTCATAATGCTGAGACCTTCATCTGTTTTCCCGATAGTATAAGATTTATCTTCCTGCGGTGTAAGCATGTATAGCGGCGGCTGCACAGCTTCGGGCACTACGAAAACGATCTTATTAACTGACTTGGAATAATTATTTGCTGTGCATCTGGCATCCTTTTCATCTCCTGCCGGCGGCTCTCCATTACCGTATTCCGCTTCGGTCTGTCCATAGAAGAAACGGTAGGTATTCAGGGTGTCGTAGGGCTGGTCGTCCACTTCAGTTTGCCGGCCCGCCCAGCCGGTAATAGCCAGCACAACCGGGACCTCCCTGTCTTCACCGGTTCGGTTTTTCTCCGCCAGGTACTGATCGCCAATGCCGGCATAGTATTTGCGGGTCTGTCCCATTAAATATTCCCAGCTTAGTCCCTCAAGGGCTATAGTCCGGCCGTCTATACCTGCACCTTTTAAACTGCAGTCCGGGCCATCAAAGCGCAGGTCGCTGTTAAAAGCAGCGGCGGCATCTGCCAGTTGTTCCAGAGTAACATAGCGCACGGCTTTGCCCATGAACACTGCGGGCATCCGGTCATATACAGCATAATAAACAGGCGCGTCGTTCTCAGCCGCCAGAGCTTCCATTTCTGCCCGGGTGTAGGCACACACCAAGCTCTCTTCACCCTCTGCGCCGTACTGGATATAGACGTCCAAAGTCGTATAATCAGCTGTAAAATCTACAGTAACAGGTTCGTCCGGCATAACAAAGCTATAGGTGCCGGAGCCGTTGACGTTATTGGCATCGCCGGTGGCCGCGGTAACGGTGATAAATTCATATTCCGTACCCGATTCACCGGTAACAATGAGACCGGTAGCCCAGGAGGTGCAAGCAGTGTCAGCTACGGTAACGGTGACGGTTTCACCCGCCGTCGCTACGTCCCGGTCAATGGTTACGGTCCAGATAGGATCGGGAACCGGCGCCTTGGTGATGCTGTATACAGCAGACGTAGAATCTTTAAACTGGGCGGTAACGGTTACGTCCGCAGGCGCCATAACAAAGCTGTACCCGTCTTCGGTAGCGGTGATGGGCGTATAGGTGCTGCCTCCGTCGGCAGTATACTTCAGGCTACCCTCCACCAGTTGTTTGCCTTCGTCCGGGGTTATAGTGACAATGACAGTGTCGCCCTCACTGCAGCTTTCCGGTTCAACCGTTATGCTGCCACCGGTGATGCCTTCGTCCACCGTGATGGTGCGAGCGGTCACCGGCACAGTTTCGAATTCCACGGTTACAGTTTTAGCTGAGGCTAAGTTTTCTAATGTTAAGGTATTGGTTTTGTTATCAACTACCTCCTCGCTGTCCACCGCCCATTGTTTTACCTGATATCCTTCGCCCGGCATAGCGGTGAAGATCACGGTTTTGCCTGCATCCACCGCATCCTCTGAGTTGATGTTTACATTATCAACTGTAGCCGCTAATGAACCATTTTCTCCTGAGCTAAAAGTTACGGTGAAGGTGCTAACATTTGAGGTTATGGCCTGTTTAACAGTGGAATTCATAAAACCTTCGGCTTCCACGGTTATGGTATAAGTACCAGCTTTGGTAAATACACCGGGCTTAATAGTAAGTTTTCCTGCTGTTATTGTGTACCGGTCTGACTCTAAAACAATTTCATCTACTTTGACCTGGGTAACAGCATTTTCCCAGCCGGTTGGTACGTTAGTAACTGTAATCTCTAT
>JBMNNQ010000154.1:0-2531 GCA_050942615.1 Dethiobacteria bacterium
CTTTACAACCCGAAGGCCTTCGTCGCTCACGCGGCGTCGCTGCGTCAGGCTTTCGCCCATTGCGCAAGATTCCCCACTGCTGCCTCCCGTAGGAGTCTGGGCCGTGTCTCAGTCCCAGTGTGGCTGATCATCCTCTCAAACCAGCTACCCATCGTTGCCTTGGTAGGCCATTACCCTACCAACTAGCTAATGGGCCGCGGGCCCACCCGAAAGCGGAAGTTGCCAACCTTTTTCTTGCCAGATCATGCGACCCGGCAAGGGTATCCGGTATTAGCAGCCCTTTCGAACTGTTATCCCGGTCTTTCAGACAGGTTACCCACGTGTTACTCACCCGTTTGCCGCTATCCTCATATCCGCACCTGCCGAAACAGGATTGAATATGCGGACCGCTCGACTTGCATGTGTTAAGCACGCCGCCAGCGTTCGTCCTGAGCCAGGATCAAACTCTCCAGTTAAGCTTTTATATTTTTCCCGCCCAATGGGCAGGATAAATATTACTTGATTTAATAAGCTTGCCTGAAGCCTATCCTGATCTTTTGAAACGCTTACTTGAAACTTAAAAGTTCTTGACAGGAACTTTTCCTTTCCTTGTTTAGTTTTCAAAGAACAACTTGGTAAAACTTCGCGCAACTTGGCGCACTTTAAATTCTATCATACTTACTTTGTTTTGTCAAGGCACGTTTTTTTATTGTTAATGTTGCTTCTTTTACTTGTTCTTCCTATTGCTATGCTGTTGTGCCTTTGCTGCGACGTTAACTGCATCTGTTGCTTTGATTCTGCCAGTTTTACGCCACGAGAGATAATATAACATGGCTTTCAAACTTTGTCAAGGTATCCCGAAAAATATTTTTTTAGCAGTTTTAATCACGATATATATCTGATGACCGCTAAAATGTGCCAAACTACTACACACAGGAACCTTTTTCCCGACGGTTACCCCCGGCTGCACTGCTGCCCGGGATGCACCGGCCTTGCTGTATTATCCAGCGCAACGTGTGCGCTACAGTTCAATAATATAGCACCCTTTCTAAGCTGTGTCAAGCTTATTTTCGACAAATTTATTATATTTTAGGTTTGCCTGATTATAAATGGAACATTTGCATTCTGTGCTGCCGGCCATGTACACCTTTATCCTGTCCGGATCTCACCTATGCACCCGGCCACACCCCCGCCCATTAAATATTACCTTATAACATTTTTAACCCCCAAATTTATTATCCCCCCGGCTCCGGGCCAAACATGCCGGTTTGCAGGTTGATTACCGTATCGGGAACGCCGCCGGGGTAAAGAGCATCTGTGAGCGGCACTGTAGTCTGCACTTCGACCCTTGTCGAGGTGAAGGGGATAACGACCCGCACCTCGGTCAGCACTTCCAGGTAAATTTTGTGCCGGACCTGGTTTATGCCGGCTTCGTCAAAGGAATCCAGCAGGCGGGTGTTGACCCTGCCGGCGGGTTTCAGCCTGATGGGAATTTTGGGGCCATAGGCGGCTAAAAGGTAGTTATCCAATACTTCACCCAACGGCAGCTTTACCGGCTTTTCTGCTATTGTCTTCAGGGCTTCCTGTATAGCGAGCGTAGTTTCTGCCATTAAACTGTTTACTGCAAACGTATTGATCTGGGCCATCACTATTTTGCCCTGTTCATCCTGCCTAACAGCAATTAAGTCATGGTAGGCTATGCCCTGGGCCATTTTGTCCCTGAGGGCCAGGTTCACAGCTTCTACCGCCACTGCGTTTGCTTTTAATTCAGCCAGCGATAAGATAGCCGGGCGCAAGTTTCTTTCTACAACCCAAAAACCTTTCAGGATTAAAAACACGATCAGGCAAAGAACAACAAAAGGAAGAAGGCCCCGCCCAAACAACCATTCCTTTAAAAAACGACGGCTGCGCTTCAGGTTATGTTGAAACATAAAAAGACCCCCTGCCTATATTTATATGCAGCGGGTCTTACATAGAAATACATTCCTACATAAATGATCAGGTTAACCATTTAACAAGAAAGTGGTTCTTCTTACCCCTTAATAGTAGCGTATATTTTCCGCATAAGCGATCTTCCGGCAGCAGCACTTTGCGGACATCAGTTTCGGGAAGGTTATTGATCCGGATGGACCTGTTTTTGATGTCTTCCCGTGCCTGCCGGCGGGAAGGGGAAAGACCGCTTTTTACAAGCAGATCTACCAGGCCGTATTCCTTTTCAGCAGAGGTTAAGGAAGGGATACCCTGAAACGCTTCTTCAATTTCGTCTGCAGTTAAACCCTGTAAATCCCCGTAAAACAAAGTTTGCGCTATTTTTTCAGATTTGATTACAGCTTTTTGATCATGAACCAAAGCTGTAACTTCTTGTGCCAGGGTGCGCTGGGCAACCCTTTTCCCGGGGTTGTTTTCCACTTCTTCCTGTAAGTTAAGTATTTCTGCGTGCGATAAAAAGGTAAAAAACTTAATAAATTTAATTACATCGCGGTCGTCTGTGTTGAACCAAAACTGGTAGAACTGGTAGGGGGAAGTCCGGGCCGGATCCAGCCAGACTGCTT
>JBMNNQ010000155.1:0-2518 GCA_050942615.1 Dethiobacteria bacterium
GATTTTGATAAGCATAATGAATTTCGTTGCCATGAGCATCCTCCTGGCGTTCCAGCAGCCAGCTTTGCACGCCGCCGGGGCCGGAAACGCGGGCGGCTGCTGTTTCACCAAAGTAATGGCGGGTGCCATTCTTTTCGGTAATGACCCAGTGTTCAGCCTGGCGTTGGTAGCGGCTGAAGGCGGTTTCCCGCAGCGGGTGATAGCTGCCGTCAGCAGTTTGACACAACTCTACCCCGGAGTCGAGAAACACCGCGGAGACACCTTCACCCGGCACACCGAAGTCAAGCCGTCGGTCGATCCGGCGCATTTTCAGATCCCAGCCCAGGCCAAAGGCCCCGTTACCCTGGCCATGGGTATATTCCAGCTTGACCACCGGCTTAAAACCTGCAATACCGTCCGGGAGTTCAAAAGGCAAACTGAAATTACTCTGCCCGCTGTTTAAATCCAGGGAAAATGTTTCGCCCATCCCCGCAACCATGCCCGAGCCGGAAGGTAGGGAAATTGTTGCTGTGGTTGCACCTTTTTCAGTCATGGCCAATTCCTCCTAGCGCCGGTAGTCATATTCATATTCCAAAAACATGGCCAGATCTGTCAGGCCGGATAAGTCGAAACCGGGGTTATCCTCCGGGCGGATGGTAAAAATCCAGGTGTCAAACAGAGAGTGGTTCAGGGGGGCGGTAAAGGCTGACCCTGCGGCATTACCGCTGCTATCCATCTGAAAAGTGTGTCCCGCGCCCAGGCCGGCAATAGCAACATGGACCCGCAGCCCGGCAACATTTTCCCCCAGCGCTTGGAGGGTGTAGCCCTTGAGCCGCAGGTTGGTGTGGTTGGCCGGGAAGAAAGCAGGGGAAAGGCACAGCTCTGCCGCGCCCTGACTGCGTAAATAGTAGAGTTCGTCTGGTGCATAAAGGCGCAGAGCGATTCCCCGGGAGGCGCTGCCGCCGGCAGGCAGGGCTGCCAGGATCTGCTGTTCCAGATTGGCATCAAAAAAGCCGTCATAATAGATCACCAGGTGGATGTCGAGAATCTGATGCAGATCGAAGGTGTTGACTGCGCGGGGCAGATCCAGCTGCCACATGGTGGCTACGCCGTTGTTTTCAAACAGGCGCAGTTCCTTGCTGTCCAACTGAAATACCAGGGCATCCTGGCGCACATTATATTCGGAAAGCGGCATCACATCAGCGGGATAGGTCTGGTTGACGATAGAACCGCTTTTGGTGCGAAACTGCGAAAGGCCGATGTTGCGTAGGGTGCCGCTTACACCTTCGGCACCGGTGAGGCCCACAAAAACAACATCCACCTGTTTTATTTTATTGAGATAAAAACCCGGGTAACGGCGGTCAAAGTGTTCCAGGGTTGTTTCGAAGAAAGTGCGTCCCGTTTGCAGCAGGCGGGCAAAGGCCAGCGGAAAGTTATCTGCCAATGAGATCATCTGTTTCATCCGGGCTTTCTTGGATTTGGTGCGTACATGATCCAGAGAAAAATATTCAATATCAAACAACAGTGCCTCGGCACCCAGCAGTCCGTCAAGTTCTTTCAAACCGTATTCGAATTTTATTTTGCGCAGGTTGCGCCCCGTTTCTGCCTCGTAGGCCTTTTCCATCATGGTGGCTACTTCAATAGCCATATCCTGATAACGGCGGGCCAGGCGGCGGGCCTCCCGGGCCAGATTGTACCACATCGCCGAACTGAACTCACGGCCTTTAAGAAATGCCAGGTTTTCCCGGGCATACTGCTCCTGCATCCGGGCGATGGCAAGGCGTTGTTTGGCGATCTCCTCCCGGGCTTGGGCCTGTTGCACCTGTTCCCCGGCCATTTTGCGGTAGGCATCGGCGGCCTCTATTTCCCGCTGAAGGCGGCTGGCTTCCAGCGCATGGCTGAGACAGGTGCGCTGATAGGCCAGGTCTTGTATTACCTGGCTGCGATTCTTCTTGTCGGCACTGTAGTAGGTGTAGCCGGTGATGGTCTGTTTAACCTCCTTACTGCTGCCAACAGCCGCGGCAGATGCCCAGGCCTGCAAACTGTCCAGCTCCAGCAATTCCCAGCGGGCAGCGGCAAAATCACTGGCAGCCTGCAGGGCATTCTGATGTTGAACGCCGGCATAGGCTGCCCCGGCGCGGGCAACATCAACACCCTCCCGGGCTTCACCCAGTCCGCGCTGTTCCAACTCTACCGAAGCACTGGCGATAGCGGCCTGCTGGGACAGCTGTTGTTCCCTGAACTTTTCGTTTTCACCCGTGCTTTGAAACTGAATGTAGACCTGTTCTACCTGGGCTGCATGCTGGGCAAAATAGCGGGCCAGGTTTTGTAAATATTCAAAGCTGAAGGGCGGGATATGCACTCCCAGGCCGATAAAATTAAGTTCACTGTTTATTTTGGAAATCTGCATCACGGCCCGCGACAGTGCAATCATGATGCGTGGATTTTCAGCGCTCTCTGTTTTCTTAACAAAAAGTGCCTGGATGACCGCCTGGACACGACTGCGCAGGGGGGCGAACTTTTGGTTTTTATAGAGGGG
>JBMNNQ010000036.1:0-13687 GCA_050942615.1 Dethiobacteria bacterium
AAGGGGGAGTCTTACTGCAAGGTCGTTTAATTAAGATTAAAGGGGGCTTCTATTTTGTCCTTAATTTAGAGGGGGAGGTTACCCGCTGCCGGGCCCGGGGGCGTTTTAAGGAAAAGGGCCTGGATCTGTTGGTGGGCGACCTGGTAACAATAGATTACCAGGAAAAGGTAATTAATGAGGTGTACCCCCGCAAAAACAGTCTGACCAGGCCGCAGGTGGCAAATGTTGATCAGGTTGTAGTTTTGATGCCTGTCGGCAGGTCTGCGCCGGATCTTGTTCTTCTGGATCGCCTCCTTGTTATTGCAGAAAAAGCCTTGCTGGAAGCTGTTATCTGTTTGAACAAAACTGACTTGTTGGCAGACCGGGAAATGGATACAGTCAGGGAGATCTGCACAGTATACCGGGATTGCGGCTACAGGGTTCTCTTGACCAGCGCCCTGACAGGTCAGGGGGTGGCAGAGCTGAAAAGCAGCCTGCAAAACAAAATCAGCGTTTTTGCCGGGCCCTCAGGCGCGGGGAAATCCACCCTGATCAATAAAATAAAACCGGGGCTGAATCTGCCCACGGCGCCCGTCAGTTTTAAAACCCAAAGGGGCCGCCATACCACACGCCATGTTGAACTGCTCAAGCTTACCAAAGAAACCCTTATTGTTGATACGCCGGGATTCCAAAGGTTGGACCTGGTGGGCATTGCTTTACAGGCACTCTCTTCTTTTTTTCCGGAGATGTCCCTGCCTGTGCCCTGTCGTTTCAACAGCTGCCTGCACCGGGCCGAACCGGGATGTGCCGTAAAAGAAGCCCTGCAAAAGGGAAAAATAGCCTCCTGGCGATATAAACATTATCTTGATTTTTTGGGGGAAATTGAACAGTTGGATAAAAAGAAGTACTAAAACCAATCTTTATACCAAGGAGGATTCTTTTGTGATTAAGGTCGCCCCTTCTATTCTGGCAGCAGATTTTGCCTGTCTTTTGCAGGAAGCCAAACGCATGGAACGTTTTGGTGCCGATTGGCTGCATCTAGATGTGATGGACGGTCACTTTGTTCCCAATATTACCATGGGCCCTTCAGTAGTCCAGGCTTTGCAGGGGCGCGTGGGTCTTTTTTTAGATGTGCATCTGATGATTGAAAAGCCCCAGGATTTTATCCGGCAATTTTATCAGGCGGGTGCGCACCTGCTGACAGTGCACGCTGAAACCTGTCCCCACCTGCACAGGGTAATCCAGGCCATTAAAAAAATGGGCTGTAAGGCCGGGGTCGCCTTGAACCCGGCGACATCTTTAAGCTTTCTGGAATATATCCTGCATGAGGTGGATCTGGTTTTAATTATGTCTGTCAACCCCGGTTTTGGCGGGCAGGATTTTATTCCCGCCACCCTGCCCAAGATAGAGGCTCTGGCACAGGAAAAAAGAAAACGGGGCCTGACATTCGACATACAGGTGGATGGCGGCATTAACGCAGAAACCGCCCGGCAGGCAGTTGCAGCCGGTGCCAACGTGTTGGTAACAGGCTCGGCCCTTTTCCAATCCGCCGATCCACAAAACCTGATTCGGACCCTACAGCTACTGCCCGTAAGGAAATGAAAATTTAAGCCTGTTTAAGAAAACCTGGCTTTATGTTATAATAATATTAAATCAACGGTTTTAAGAGGTGATGAAAACCAAATGGATCCAGACGAGCGATATATGTGGATGGTCTTGGATCTCGCCCGTCGAGCTTGTGGAAAAACCAACCCCAATCCGATGGTTGGCACAGTAATTGTCAAGGACGGGGAGGTTGTTGGTACAGGCTTTCATAAAAAAGCCGGGGATGAACATGCAGAAATTGTTGCCTTGAAGGAGGCCGGTGCCAAAGCCCGTAAAGCTACGCTCTATGCCAACCTGGAACCTTGTTCCCACCAGGGACGGACTCCACCCTGCACAGAGGCGATTATACGGGCTGGAATCCGCAAGGTTGTTATCGCAACAATAGATCCCAATCCCCTTGTTTCAGGACAGGGGGTCCGTATGCTGCAGGAGGCAGGCATCAAGGTTAAAATCGGTGTGCTGGAGGATAAGGCCAGGCGCCTGAACGAAGTGTTTTTTAAATATATTACTACCAAAACCCCTTTTGTGATGGTTAAATCGGCTATGAGCCTGGATGGTAAAATTGCCACCGCCACGGGCAAATCCCGCTGGATCAGCGGTGAAAAGTCACGCCGGTTTGGTCATCAGCTGCGTGCAGTGTCCGATGGGATCATGGTCGGCATCAACACCATTCTGCACGATGATCCCCGCTTGACCGTGCGTCTGGGTGATGAAAAAGCTGCCAACCCGGCGCGTATTATTGTCGACAGCCGGGGCAGGCTGCCCTTAAACAGCAATGTGGTAAAAACAGCACGTGAAACAAAAACAATTTTGGCAACGACAAACCTGATTGCGCCTGAAAAACAGAAGGCTCTGGAAGATGCCGGGGTGGAGGTATTAACCCTTTCCCTTCAGGGTGAACAGGTCAACCTGCAAGAGCTGATGCCGGCCTTGGGTGAAAGAGAAATCAGCGCCCTGCTTGTCGAAGGGGGAGGAACATTAAACTATTCGTTTTTAAAGGAAAACATTATTGATAAAATTTATTTCTTCATTGCCCCCCTCCTTTTGGGCGGGGAAAACGCCCCTACCCCGTTGGGCGGGGCCGGGGCCCACGAACTCAAGGAATCCTGGGAAGTACAGGATTTGGAACTCAAACAGCTGGATAATGACTTATTGATCATTGGTTACCCCGTAAGGAGGGGAGAAGTTGTTCACCGGAATAGTGGAGGAATTAGGGGAAATATCCGGTCGGCAACAGTCCAGGGCTAGCATCGTCCTGATTATCAAAGGGGAAACGGTGATGTCGGGGTTAAAAAAAGGGGACAGTGTTGCCGTCAACGGGGTTTGTCTAACCGTAGCCAAAATTCTTCCCACAGCTTTTTATGCCGACGTCATGCCTGAAACCCTGCGCAAGACCAACCTGCATGCACTCCAAAATGGGGAAAAGGTAAACCTGGAAAGAGCCCTGCCCGTGGGCGGGCGTTTTGGCGGGCATTTTGTCAGCGGCCACATAGACGGCACTGGAAAAATTCTGGCAGAAAAAAAAGAAGCCAACGCCCTGCTTATAAAGATCAGCGCTCCTGCCGGGGTGATGAACTACCTGATCCCCAAGGGTTCGATTGCTGTAGACGGTATCAGCTTGACAGTTGTAGACATCGGGGATGATTTCTTCAGCGTTTCCCTCATTCCCCACACGGCCAAATATACAACGCTGGGTTATAAAAAACCCGGTGACAGGGTTAACTTGGAAGCAGATCTCCTTGGTAAATATGTTCAAAAATTTTGTCTGGGCTATTTCGGGGGAGAACAGGGCAGCAACCTTTCTGAAGAACAGGACCGTGCTCTTGAAACTGCAGAAGCAGGTGAAAGGGGCCTGACCTATGACCTTTTAAAAAAGAAAGGTTTTCTATAAAAATGGCAGGTGGAAAAATGGGAGGCGAGAACATTGCAGCGGGATTTTAATTCAATCGAAGAGGCTATTGAGGATTTTAAAAAAGGAAAAATGGTTGTCGTCGTTGACGACGAAGATCGTGAAAATGAAGGCGACCTGGTCATGGCGGCCGAAATGGCTACGCCGGCGGAGGTTAATTTCATGGCCCGCTTTGGCCGGGGGCTGATCTGTGTTCCTTTAACCCCGGGGCGTGTGGAAGAACTGGATCTGCCGCCCATGGTTATGCATAATACAGACAGCCGGGAAACAGCCTTTACTGTTTCTGTTGATGCCCGGGGCACATCCACGGGCATTTCAGCCCATGAAAGGGCCCTGACTATCCAAAAATTGATTGATCCACAGGCCGAACCCACCGATTTAACCCGCCCGGGGCATATTTTCCCTTTAAAATATAAAGAAGGGGGCGTGCTGCGCCGGGCCGGTCATACAGAAGCAGCAATTGATCTGGCCCACCTGGCCGGTCTCTATCCGGCCGGGGTCCTTTGTGAAATCATGAATGACGACGGCACGATGGCCCGTGTGCCCCAACTGCAGGATTTTGTAAAAAAACACGGTTTAAAAATCATTACCATTGCCGATCTGATTCAATACCGGATGAAGAAAGAGATGCTGGTTCGAAGGGCTGCTGAAACCGTACTGCCCACAGCGCATGGTACTTTTAAACTTATTGCCTATGACAACTCCCTGGACCAAAAAACCCACCTGGCTTTGGTTAAAGGTGAAATTGAACAAGACAAGCCTGTGCTGGTCAGGGTTCATTCCGAATGTTTTACCGGTGACGTACTTGATTCCCTGCGCTGTGACTGCGGCAAGCAGCTTGCCCAGGCTTTGCGGCAAATCGAGGCTGAAGGCTGCGGGGCGCTAGTTTACATGCGCCAGGAGGGCCGTGGTATCGGGTTGCTCAATAAAATCAAGGCTTACCATCTGCAGGACTGCGGCAGGGATACGGTTGAGGCCAACTTGGAACTGGGATTTCCGGCTGATCTGCGGGACTACGGTTTAGGTGCCCAGATTTTAGTAAATTTGGGCATCAGAAAAATGCGCCTCTTGACCAATAACCCCCGTAAGGTAAAGGGTTTGGAGGGTTACGGGTTAACCATTGTCGAACGCGTTCCCATTGAAATAACGCCTGGCCCCCACAACAGCTATTATTTGGAAACCAAAAAAAATAAACTGGGGCACTTCTTATTTACCGGCAATAACGAAAACTAGTGCACCGGCTGTTTTTCCCGTATTGGGCAGGAAAATATAAAATCATAAAGGACAATAAATTGAACGTAGGCGGTGTGTAATTTGTTAAAACAGTTCGAAGGGCACCTCTATGCCAAAGGGTTTCGTTTTGGTCTTGTCGTCAGTCGTTTCAATGAATTTATTTCCGGCAAGCTTTTAACCGGCGCCTTGGATGCTTTAAAAAGGCATGAAGCGCAAGAGGAAGATATTGAAGTGGCCTGGGTGCCGGGGGCTTTTGAAATTCCTTTGGTCGCTAAAAAAATGGTCAAAAGCGGGCGCTATGATGCAGTTATTTGTTTGGGGGCTGTAATCAGGGGCGATACCCCACATTTTGATTACGTTGCTGCAGAGGTATCCAAGGGGATCGCGCTGGTCGGGTTGGAAACAGAAATACCGGTGCTGTTTGGCATTGTTACCAGTGACACGCTGGAACAGGCGATTGAAAGGGCCGGCACAAAGGCTGGAAATAAAGGATGGGACGCTGCCTTGGGGGCCATTGAAATGGTAAACCTCGTCAAACAAATTGTCTAAAAAATCGGCCCGGATTCCCTATTTTTAACACTTTATTTTTAATATTTTAAGCTGTATGTTATAGCAGGTAAAAAGAAACCCTGCTCTTTTTTTTGGAGGGAATAAAATAATGGTACAAAAGGAAGGAAAAAAGTTCCTCATCCTGGACGGCCACAGCCTTGCCTTTCGGGCTTTCTTTGCCCTGCCGCTGGAACTGAAAACAAAAAAAGGACTGCATACCAATGCTGTCTTGGGCTTTACCAATATGTTGCTGCGTTTATTGGCAGATGAATCCCCCGCTTATATTTTAGCCACTTTTGATTACCCGGCGCCGACATTTCGCCACCGGGCCTATAGTGCATACAAGGCAACCAGGGAAAAAACACCGGCAGAAATGCATGAACAGCTGCCTTTGATCAAAGAGGTTCTGCAGGCCTTGCAGATTGCGGTATGCGAAATGGAAGGTTATGAGGCAGATGATCTTTTGGGAACATTTGCCCAGCAGGGAGAAAAAGCCGGCCTGACTACCTGTATTGTTACAGCAGACGCCGATGCCTACCAGCTTCTTTCCCCGCAGGTAAAAATTTTAGTCACCCGCCGGGGTATCACCAAGCTGGAGGAGCTGACCCTGGAGAAATTCAAAGAGGAATATAGCCTGACCCCCAGCCAATGGGTGGATTATAAGGCGCTCAAAGGCGACAGTGCAGACAACATCCCCGGTGTGCCCGGTATTGGTAAAAAAAGAGCCTTGGGGCTGTTAAAGGAATATGGTTCTTTAGAAGAGGTGCTGGCGCATGCCGGTAAGATCCCGGGAAAAATGGGGGAAAACCTTTCTGTTTATGCCGAACAGGCCCGCCTGAGCAAGGAACTGGCTACGATCTGCCTGGACATCCCCTTAAACCTTTCCCTTGAGGAATGCCGTCTGAAAGAACCTGACTGGGATGGTCTGCAGCAGGTATTCACACAGTTGGAATTCAAAGCGCTGGCCAATAAGGTGGCCGGGCTGGCCCGCCGCTACCAAAAAACAGCAGGCACTGCAACGGTACAGGAACCTGTTGTTGCCGGCAAAGCGGTTCAGTTTACACTTGCTGCCGGCGGGGAAGAAGATCCGGGGCCTTCCCCTGTGCAGGAAAAACAAAGTCGGGAATACAGGGTTGAGCCAGGCGCTGCGGGTAAAAATGCAGTTATTATCAATACTGTGAACGCCCTGCAGCAAGTTATAGCCCGACACCGGGCCCAAGGTTTTTCCAATTCATTTTCCCTGCTGCTGGACACCGGTTTTACCCGCAAAAGCGCGGCTGTAAAAGGCCTGGCCTGTGCTTTAACGGCAGAGGATGTTTTCTATATTCCCCTGAGTGAACAGCAGGGGTCGAAGGAGGAGGCGGGAGGGGAAGGGGCAAAGGGGGAAGAGCGCCCGGAAATAACCCTTGCTGCCGCTTTAAAAATACTGCAGCCTCTTTTTGAAAATCCGGCCGGCAGGCTAATCGCCCATAATTTAAAACCTCTCCTGAAGCACCTGCTTAGCAATAAAATCAACCTGGCCGGCCGGGCTTTTGATACCCAGTTGGCAGCCTATTTGCTGCAACCGGAACGTCCGGCCTATCATCTGGACGTCCTCTTTGAGGAATACCTTGGTTTCTCTTTTCCCTTGGCAGATAAAGGTTTGTCGGCAGAAGAAACAAACCGGCAGAAGATTAATTTTCTGACACTGTGTGCCCGCCACCTGTCGGAATTAAAGGAAATACTGCTGCATAACCTTGCAGCGCGACAGCTAAAAGATCTTCTTTTTAATTTGGAGATGCCTCTGACACATGTTTTGGCTAAAATGGAGCTGAAAGGGATTAGGGTCAGGGAAGATGTCATGGAAAAACTTGCTGCAGAAATGGAAGAAAGCATGGCCCTGCTGGAAAAAGATATTATGGAGCTGGCCGGGGAAGAGTTCAATCTTAATTCTCCCCAACAGCTCAGTTATATTTTATTTGAAAAACTGGGCCTGCCTGTTATCCGCCGCACCAAGACAGGTTATTCCACTGATGCCCGGGTTTTGCAGGAACTTTCTGTTTTGCATCCCCTTGCGGCCCAAATAATCGCATACCGGTCGCTGGCCAAACTGAAAAACACCTACCTGCAAGGGCTGCTGCCGCTGATTGATCCCCGGACAGGGAAAATTCATACCACCTTCAACCAGGCGGTAACGGCCACCGGCAGGTTAAGCAGCAGGGATCCCAATCTGCAAAATATACCGATCCGGCTGGCCGCCGGCAGGCGGTTACGGCAGGCATTCACGCCCTCGCAGCCTGATTATTTACTGTTGGCTGCAGATTATTCGCAGATAGAGCTGCGGGTGATGGCCCACCTTTCACAGGATCCCGGCCTGGTGGATGCCTTTCAAAAAGATGAGGATATTCATACCCGCACGGCGGCCGAGGTCTTTAATATTTCCCCTGCAGAGGTGACACCCCTGCTGCGCGATCGAGCCAAAGCGGTAAACTTCGGCATAATTTACGGAATCAGCGACTACGGCCTTTCCCAGGACTTACAGATTTCCCGAGCCGAGGCCCGTCAGTATATACAAAGCTATTTTGCCCGCTACCCGGGGGTGAAAAAATATGCGGATGAATGTATAAGGCTGGCCCGCGAAAAAGGATATGTAACAACGCTGATGAACAGGCGGCGCTACCTGGCGGATATTAACCACCCCAACTTTTCCCGCCGCAGCGTAGCCGAACGCGCGGCCCGCAACACCCCCATCCAGGGCTCGGCAGCCGACATCATCAAGGCCGCTATGCTTGCTGTAGATCGGGAACTGGACAAAAAGGGGTTGGCCGCCGCCATGCTGCTGCAGGTTCATGACGAATTAATTTTTGAAGTGCCCCCGGCAGCACTGGATGAGGTCGCCCACACGGTAAAAAGGCTGATGGAAGAAATTTTCCCGCTGTTAGTGCGCCTGAAGGTAGATCTGAAAATCGGCCGGGACTGGTACCATCTTGAACCTTATGCCCTAAGTTAGGCCTTACAATTTGACAGAAAGAAGGTAACGTGCCGTGCCGGAACTGCCGGAAGTGGAATGCCTGGTTAACGGTCTCCGCAACTGCCTGCCCGGCAGGAAGATTTTTGACGTGAAATTTTTTTGGGAAAGAATGCTGGGGGGTATTTCTCCCCGTCAATTCTGTAAGGGGATCACTGGCAGAACCATAAAAAAAATTCAAAGAAAAGGCAAATATATCCTCATCTATTTGAGCGGTAAAAAAGTTTTGGAGATTCACCTGCGCATGACAGGTGCCCTTTTATTTTATGCAACAGCTTTTCAGCCTGTGAAACATACTGGCGCAATTTTTTATTTAGACAGCAATGCTGAACTTCATTTTCAGGATATGCGCAAGTTCGGGACCTTCAGGCTTTGGGAAGAAACAGAACTGCCTTGCACCAAACCTTTTCTTTTAGGCCCCGATCCTCTGGCCGGGGAATTTGGTTGCAAGCAGTTTTGCGCTTTACTGGACAAAAAACCCCGGGGCATGATTAAAAGTTTTCTGCTCAACCAAAAAAATATTGCCGGGCTGGGCAACATCTACACGGACGAAACTCTTTTCCGGTCAGGAATTCACCCCGCCCGGAAAGTGGGCACCCTGAACCGGCAGGAAAAAGAGGCCCTTTGGGAAAGCCTGCGCAGTGTTTTGCAGGAAGGGATTGCCAGCGGGGGCACCAGTGTTGCTACCTATAAGGATATCCGTGGTCTGCCGGGGGAATTTCAAAAGAAACTCCGGGTTTACAGGCGCCAGGGTGAGAACTGCCCGCGCTGCGCCGGCAGGATAGTGCGCTGTGTAGTCGCCGGCCGGGGCACCTATCTTTGTCCCTGCTGTCAGCTCTTAAGTTAAAATCCGCGGCCGACATAAAAGGCTTGGACCGGCGTAAAGGCTTGGGCCGGCGGGGGCAATAATCCGCTGTTTAACCTTATCTAAGCCGGGACAGGCACCAAAAACACCAGCACTCCCATAGAATATTGTAACTTTTACTGGGGGTGCGGCGGTGATTTTCCAGTTGTTCTTGCTTTGTATTGCAGTCAGTTTTGACGGTTGGGGAGCAGGATTTTCTTATGGGGCCCGCAATTTGCGGATTCCATTTCTATCCCTGCTCGTGATCTCCCTTTCTTCAGCGCTGACGATCGGGCTCTCCATGTTTTTAGGCTGGACTTTTACCCAATATTTTTCCCTGGCTCTGACCCGCTTTTTGGGCGGGGGTATCCTGGTGATAATAGGCGGCTGGGTGGTATGGCAGGGATTATCTCAAAAACAGGAGGTCTTCTCAAACCGGAAAGAGCATCATATAATTAAAGAAGCAGGCAGTGCCCCTGCGGACCTGCTTCCAAATACAACAGACCAGGCTGCTGTTTATAAAACCCTGCGGGGTAACTTTTTTCAGTTTTTAGGGGGGATTATCTGGGAACCGCAAAAGGCCGATCTTGACGCTTCAGGTAGTATAAACCTTGGCGAAGCCTTTCTTTTGGGGCTGGCCTTGGCCTGTGATGCTTTCGGGGCCGGGTTTGGCGTGGCCCTGGCGGGTTTCAATCCCTGGCTGACCTCTGCACTGGTTGGTATCAGCAAGTTTTTTTTAATCAGTTTAGGGCTTTTTTGTGGACATCTTTCCCGGGGGAAAATAAATGCCTTTCCCGCCCACTTATTATCCGGGGGCCTGTTGATTTTATTGGGCATCTTTAATATACTTTGAGATGGATTTTAGGGGGAGAAAAATTGTTTATAATTGGGTTAACAGGAAATATTGCCTGCGGGAAATCTACTGTAGCGCAAATGCTGGCTGAAAAAGGGGCCCTGATTATTGATGCCGACCAACTGGCCCGGGAGGCGGTCCGGCCGGGACAACCGGCCTGGGCCGCGATTGTAAAATGGCTCGGGGAAGAAATTTTATTAGCAGACAACAGCCTGGATCGTCAAAAAATTGCCTCCCGCGTTTTTAATGACAAAGAAGCCCTGCAAAAACTGAATGCACTTACCCATCCGCAGGTCATCTCCCTTTTTCACACCCGCAGCAGGGAATTTGCAGAAAGCGATCCCCAGAAAATTATAGTTTGGGATGTCCCCCTTCTTTTTGAAGCCGGCATGGAAGACATGGTTAATTATGTTGTTGTGGTCGCCTCCCGGGAAGAAACCCAAATCAGCAGGTTGCGGGAAAGAGACGGGCTTTCCAGGGAAGAAGCCTTGCAACGCATCAGCTCCCAGTTGCACCTGCAAAAAAAGATACAGGCAGCTGATTTTGTCCTTGATAATGACAGCACCATAGAATTTCTCCAACAACAGGTGGATTCACTTTGGGAAAAACTGCAGGAAGCCGGGGGAAGCAGACAGTAACCCATAAGGGGTGCATTTTTTATTGAAAAAATTTATGATGGGCAGCCGCTTTTTTTATCTGCTCCTTTTTTTGATTTGTACATACCTGCTTTTTTCCCGTGCCGGTTATTTTACACAAAAGGTGTATCCTTTTCACCACCGTGATATTATTATCGCCGAAGCCCATAAAAACCAGTTGGAACCGCACTTAGTGGCAGCCGTAATCTTTGTAGAAAGCGGTTTTAATGAAAAGGCGCAGTCCGTCAAAGGGGCTCGGGGGCTGATGCAGATTATGCCGGAAACAGGCCGGTGGGCAGCCAGCCAGCTTGCTATAGAAAATTTTACAGAAGGGCAGCTTTTTGAACCCCGGGTAAACATTGCTTTAGGTACATGGTATCTCCGGGATCTCCTGCGGCAATTCAACGGCAATATTTACCTGGCCCTGGCCGCCTACAACGGCGGGCGGAGCAATGTCAGTTTATGGCTGCAAAAGGAAATCTGGGACGGTCAAAGAAAAACATTAAGGAACATCCCTTTCCCTGAAACGCGTTATTTTGTTCTTAAGGTAGAACGCATTTATCAACGCTATAAGCAGATTTACAAAGAAATAGATGATTAATTGAAAAACCAGAGGAGGCAGTTAAATGCACAATGTTACTTTAATTCCCGGTGATGGGACAGGCCCGGAACTAATCAATTCAGTCGTAGAAATTTTCAAGGCGGCCCAGGCACCCATAAAATGGGAAATACAGGAGGCCGGTTTAAAAACCTTTGAAAAAAGCGGCAATGTTCTGCCGGAAGAGGTCCTGGCATCTATCAGGCGCAACAAGGTAGCCTTGAAGGGCCCGCTGACCACCCCGATTGGGGAAGGTTTCCGCAGCGTAAATGTGGCTCTGCGCAAAGCGCTCGATCTCTATGTCAACCTCCGTCCGGCCAAATCCTTTAAGGGAATTCCCGGACGCTATGAAAACATCGATCTGGTGATTGTCAGGGAAAACACAGAGGATCTTTATGCGGGTATTGAGCACATGGTAGGGGAAGATGCTGCCGAAAGCATTAAAATAATTACCAGGAAAGGTTCAGAACGCATTGTGCGTTTTGCTTTTGAATATGCCCGTAAACACAAACGTAAAAAGGTAACAGCTGTGCATAAGGCAAACATCATGAAGTGCACAGACGGCCTTTTCCTGTCTGTAGCCCGGGAAATTGCCGGGGAATACCCGGACATAGAATTTGAGGATCGGATTGTTGACAATATGAGCATGCAGCTGGTTAAAAAGCCGGAACTGTATGATGTGATGGTCATGCCCAACCTTTACGGCGACATTCTTTCCGATCTTTGTGCGGGCCTGGTAGGCGGGTTGGGCGTAACGCCCGGCGCCAACTTGGGGACAGAAATTGCTGTTTTTGAACCTGTTCACGGCAGCGCCCCGAAATATGCCGGCCAAGACAAGGTCAACCCCACAGCAACCATCCTTTCCGCAGTAATGATGTTGTCCCACCTGGGAGAGGAAGAAACGGCCCAAAAAATTCATACTGCCCTGGCTGCCGTGCTTGCCGAAGGCAAAATTGTAACCTATGATTTAGGCGGTACAGCAAAAACATCGGAGATGACCCAAGCCATTATTGAAAAAATGGGTTAGCATGAAGGCCCTGGAATACAAACCCTTACCCTGCAATAGAAAACACCTATTGGGGTGAAAGGTAAACGTTAAGCCCCGCCGGCAGGGCTAAAACACTTCTGCTGCGGGGCTTTTATTGTAAAATCGGGGGTGTTGTAAGATGCAAGCCAAACTAAAAATAGTCTTAGCGATGCTTATTTACGGCAGCATCGGGGCCTTCGTCAGAAAAATAAACTTGTCACCCAGTGAAATTGCCTTTCTAAGGGCGGTCATCGGCACCGTTTTTTTAGTAGGTATAAGTTATTTTTTCAGGCAAAAACCTGCCTGCAAGGCGATCAAAAGAAACATCTTCTGCCTGGGTCTTTCCGGCGCAGCCTTAGGCATTAACTGGATTTTGTTATTTCAGGCTTATGAACATACCAGCATTGCCAATGCCACCTTGAGCTACTATTTTGCACCAATTTTTGTAATTCTTTTAGCTCCCCTAATCTTAAAAGAAAAACTGACACCGGCCAGGGTTCTGTGTGTGCTGGCAGCAATGGCCGGGCTGTTTTTAATTGTTAAAGCCGGCAACAGCAACCTGGGTTTTTCTTTTAACCACCCCCTGGGTATTTTCTATGGCCTTTCAGCAGCCGCCTTCTATGCCAGTGTCATCCTGCTGAACAAATTTGTCAAAAATCTTTCCGGCTTGGAAACAACACTGGTGCAGTTAATATGTGCTGTCCTAGTGCTTTTTCCTTATGTAATGCTTAAAGATAACCTCAGTTTTGCAGATCTGGGTATAAATAACGTTATTCTAATTTTAATTGTGGGCATTGTCCATACCGGGTTTGCCTATTTTTTATTTTTCACAGCGATCAAAGAGCTAAAAAGCCAAACCGTGGCTGTGCTCAGCTACATAGATCCCGTTGCAGCAGTGATCATTGCAGCACTTTTCCTGGGCGAGGCCCTGAACTTTATGCAAATAACAGGCGGCCTGCTGATCCTCGGTTCCACCTTTTTAAGTGAAATAGTGGCTGTTAAGACGAATACGTAAAAGGAATCGGCGCTTGCCAAGTTTATGGAATATATAGAATCGTTTTTATAGGTTTTTCCAATTGAAAAAAAAGGGTGCTCGTGATATAATGGGGTTAACCAATTGGTTAAGTTTGATGGTGGTAGCGTGACGTGAAATTTAAATACGAAAGTCGCCCTGTAGAAAAGTATTTTAGTGATTTTAAATTAATGAAAAAGAAAATGGGGAAAGATCTAACAAGAAATACAAAGAAACGATACAATGAATTAAAGGCTGCTGCCAATTTCAGTATCTATTTAAGCACAGGGCTTGGCAGGCCTCATCCTTTGAGTGGTAATTTAAAGGGATACTACGGACTTGGCATTTCAGATAATGTTAGACTAGTTGTCAGACCTGATGTAGAAAGCTTAGATTCCGCTTCTTTAAAAAAGTGTGATACAGTTATTATAAGGGG
>JBMNNQ010000037.1:0-13401 GCA_050942615.1 Dethiobacteria bacterium
ATATCCTTTAAGCCTGTTTCCCTTTCCAGGACTATTAAGGCGCCGATTCTTTTTTTAACCAGAACCGGTATAGCCTTGAACAGTTCGTCCAACACACCCCAAGAGTCGTTGTCTTCAAATTCATAAAGTGGGTTTTGAAACAACTTTCCCCGGCCCAACTGTTCCAGGGCTTTGCGCAGTTCCGGCTGGAAAATGATGGGGATGGCAATCAGGCCGGCGGTCATGGCCCCCTGAAGAAGCCAGTTAAAGGTTTTTAAACCCATCAGCCCGCTGCCCCCCCAGGCGATCAATAAAATAACAAGCCCTTTGACCAGCTGTTCTGCCCGCGTACCTTTAATGATCAGAATGGCCCGGTAAAAAATGTAGGTCACAATCAATATATCAAGAACATCACGCCAACCAAGATGCAGATGGCTGACTGCAGCTAAAACCTGCTTCCACATTAAAGCTCCAACTCCCCATTTCCAGCTAGACTGCACACCTTTAAATTCTACTAACTTATTCTAAATTCCTTTTAGGAAGTAATTTTTAAGGCTGCCGGCTAAAAAAATCTTTGGTAATTTTATAAACCATCCCACTTAAACCCAAAAGGCCGACCAGGTTGGGGAAGGCCATCAGCCCGTTTAAGATGTCGGCAAAGGTCCAAACCACCTGTAAATGGCTGACCGCCCCAATGAAGATAAAAATGATCCATAAGAGACGGTAAAAGCGCACAGCCCCGCCGCCTAAAAGATATTCCAGGCATTTTTCCCCATAATATGCCCAGCTGAGCAGTGTGGAAAAGGCAAAAAGAACCAGCCCGAGTGAGACCATATATTGGCCTAAATTGCCCGGCAAACCCCGGCTAAAGGCTTCTACCGCCATGGCAGCACCTTCCAACCCTGTTTGCCAGGCGCCTGTTGATAATAACACTAGAGCGGTCAGGGTGCAAATCAAATGGGTGTCGATAAAAACCTCCATAATCCCCCACATTCCCTGGTTAACCGGATGCGGGGTGCGTGCCGTAGCATGGGCAATGGATGCGCTGCCTAAGCCGGCTTCATTGGTGAATATTCCCCGGGCAATACCATAGCGCCAGGCGCCTAAGATTGTGGCCCCGGCAAAACCGCCGGCCGCAGCCCGGCCCTGGAAAGCTGAAGCAAAAATGCTTGCCAAGGCTGCCGGCAGTTGCTGCCTGAAAAGAACAAGGATGATTAGGCCCCCGGCTACATAAAAGACTGCCATCAAAGGAACCAGGGCCGAAGCTACCCTGGCAATGCGCTTGATGCCCCCTAAAATGATAAGGGCGCTGAAAAAAGCCAAAAGCAAGCCTGTAACAGAGGCCGGCACGGCAAAAGCAGCTTGCACGGCATCAGCAACGGAATTGGCCTGCACCATATTGCCGATCCCAAAGGCCGCCAGTGCCCCAAAAACGGCATAAAGAACAGCTAAAAAAGGGGTCTTTAAGCCTCTGGCCAGGTAATACATGGGCCCGCCGACAATTTCGTCCCCTGCCCTGGTCCGGTAATGCACTGCCAACAGAATTTCACTGTATTTGGTCGCCATGCCAAAAAAAGCAGAGACCCAGATCCAAAAAACAGCTCCGGGCCCCCCTAAGGAAATAGCTGTCGCTACGCCGGCAATATTTCCCGTGCCCACAGTAGCCGCTAAGGCCGTAGAAAGGGCTTGAAAAGGGGTTATTTCCCCTGCCGCCGCTTTTTCCTTCTTTGTAAACAGACTCCCCAAAGTGGAATGCAACGCTAAGAAAAAATGCCTTAGCTGCAAAAACTGTAACCGCAGAGTAAGCAAAATCCCTGTAGTTAAAATAGCAAAGGTCAAAGGGAGCACAATCAGGATATTATAAAAATCCTGGAAAACTGTTTCAATAATCTTTAAACACCCCACCTGCCATTTCCCCGAAGAGCCCTGTTGTTTTTAATTATTGTTAGTCTTTCCCCCTCCATAGATATGCCCAGCCAACCGGATTGTATGACCACAATTTTTGCAGCTGTGGCCCTCTAAGCCAACGTTTTGCGGATAATAACCCTGGCGGTTGATCAAGAGCTGCCGGCAAGAAGGGCAGTAAGTTGAACTGTATGCCTCATCCTGGATATTGCCCAAATAGACATAATCTAATTTTTCCCGGGCTGTTTCCCAGGCCCGTTGTAGGTTATCCAAAGGGGTGGGGGGCAGGTTTAAGCGGTATTGAGGAAAATAGCGGCTGAAATGCACCGGTATTTCCCGGCTGAGGGAGGCCACCCAGCTGACAAAAGCGCTTATCTCCTCCGGGGCGTCGTTTAAACCGGGGATAAGGAGATAGGTCAGCTCCACATGGCAGTCCGGGAGCGCCTGTTCAACAGTACGCAGCACTTCTTTAAAGCCCCGGCCCCGGCATTGGCGGCGGTAAAATTCTTCCCGGAAAGCTTTGACGTCGACGTTTAGCGCCTGAATGAAGGGCAATAGTTCGGCCAGGGGCTGCCGCTTAATCAGCCCGTTGGTCACCAGGACATTGCGGTAGCCGTTTTCCTGGATCAAAGCGGAGGCCTCGCGCACAAATTCATACCAAACCGTAGGTTCGTTATAGGTATAGGCCACCCCCAGCTGCCCCCGGGCCGGCTGCCTGCGCAGCAGCGACAGCAGCTTTGAGGGGGTAAAAACCTGCAACCCCTGCTTGGTTTCGTTCCGGGCCAGGCTCCAGTTCTGACAAAAAGAGCAGTGCAGGTTGCAGCCGACGGTGCCAATGGACAAAATTTCCCAACCAGGAAAGAAATGATAAAGCGGTTTTTTTTCAACGGGATCCAGGGCTTGGGCGGCACATAAGCCATAATTTGTAGTCAGCAGCCGGCCTGCTTCCACTTGGCGCACCCCGCAGACCCCTGTCTGCCCTTCCTGCAGCCGGCATTCCTGGGGACAAAGTTCACACCGTATTTTTTCACCCTGCCGGGAATAGTAGCTTGCTTCCAGCATCTTATTTCCTCCACGTAAAATATATCTTTTTCAACGTATATTTTCTTGGGTGTATCTATACACCTCGAAACGAAAAATTTCCACTGCTTCATCTGGCCGGATACCTGCTTTTTGTTTGGCAATAGCCAACTGTTTTTCCACAGCAGCCACACCTTCCAGGGCCGGCAGCAGCAGGCCGGTGCGCCCGCCGCTGCGGACAATAATACCGTAACGCCGGGGATCAAGTTCTGCCGGGCTGTCCACTTCTTCCGGAACAGTCAAGACATCCACGCTGTAGCTCAGCATTTCCAGTTCGGCCTGGGTAACAGGGGAAAAACGCGGATCGTTCAAGCCTGCGCTGACGGCGTTGGCGGCAATTTCTGCCGCCAGGGTGTTTTGAACCGGGTAGATCGTCCCGATGCAGCCCCGCAAAGCCCCTTCTTTTTTAAGGGTCACAAAAGCGGCCCCCGGCTGCTGCAGCTCGGCGGGCAGGTCTTGGGGCAGGGCAAAAGCCCTGCCTTCCAGACGGCTTTCAAGGGACTGGCGGGCAATTTGCAGGTAGATGTTACCATCTGCAGCCCCGGCTTCTTTTCGGCAGCCGGCGCCGGCTGCTTCTGCCGGAGGCAGCTTGAACAGGGCCACCGGATAACCGACGCCAAAGGGGCCTTCATAAGATAAAACCTCCGGCTGCACCGGCAGGCCGTCCAGGCTGCCCAAGAGGATACTGAGGGAACGCAGGCCGCATTCCCCGGCGGCGTCAACTAAGGCCGGATCTATGGTCAGCAATTTTTCAACCTGGTAATTTTGCAGGTACTCCACAACTTTTTCGTCAAATTCCCGGCCCCGCGGATCATAGCCTGCCGGCCCCCCCCGGAGCAGCCGGTGGGAGAGATCTGCACTGGCCACAACGGCCACCCGGCGGCCAACAGCATCCGCGGCCCTCTGCAGGGCCTGCCCGAAACGAAATAAGTCGGCGTAGGGGAGCAAAGCATAGGTGAGTGCTACACAGCGGCTGCCGGTACCGGCAGCCTGCAAGTGATAAAGGGGAACGGTAACGCCGTGATCCAGGGTTTCTGCCTGCAGCCGGATCAGATCTATCTTTTCCCGGCGGCTTGCCTCTGCTAAAGCTTGCACCAGCTCCAAATCATTTTCTGCTTTTAACCTCACACCGGGGGCGCCGAAGGCGCCGAAATCCCCTGCCAGGTTTTCTGCAGCCAAGGCAACCGGCGCATCTTTGTGCAGGGGGCCGTGGGGGGTAATGATAATTACCGTTTCCGGCTGAGCTGCCGCAATGGCAGCAGAAAGTTTTTCCAGAGCCTCTTGTGTGCGGCGCACCCCTGCAATTTCCCGGCCGCCAACCTCCGGTATCAGCATCGGTGGATGCGGTGAAACACCCGCAATTAAAATACCCACATAAAAAACCTCCAAAATACATCAAAATACATTAAGTATGTTCAAAAAGGATGTTTAAGGTTAACCCTGTACCCGTTTTAAAAAAGGTCCTGACGACTGCAGGGCCTGTCGAACTTAACAGCAGGGCAGGGTTTCAATTTTCTGATGTCGAAATATCCTTACATTGCACAACATCACACTGCACATTATAATCAAAGAGGTAAAATTAATAGAAAAACATCTGCTGGATGAGCTGATAATTTCTTTGAATAGCCTCTTGCCCGTTAACCGGCTGCATGTGCCCCGGCAGCAGCCATTCCACGTCCGGGATGGCTGCCAGTTTTTGAACACTTTTTTCCAATATTTGAATGTCGCCATCGGGCAGGTCTGTGCGGCCGATGCTGCCGTAGAAAACAACGTCACCGGTTATTAAAGCCCGCTCGGCCGGAAAATAAAAACTTAAAGAGCCGGGGGAATGCCCGGGTGTATGTAAAACCTGGATAATATCATCGCCAACTTCCAGTTCACCTTCCTGCAGGAAAAGATCTATTTTCGGCTTTTGAGGTTTGCGCCCGGTCATTTGCAGATAAAAACGGGCAATGGCCTCCATGTGCTCTTCTTCATCTTTATGCATGGCCAGCGCTATTTCTTTTTTTTCCTTAAAATACACCGCTGCTTCGCAGTGGTCGGTATGGCTATGCGTACAAAGGAGTAAATCCAACTTTTCGGGGGTAAAGCCGTCTTGTTCCATTCCGGCGAGCAGCCTTTGCAGACATCTTTCGCCGAGTTCATTTTGAATATGCCCCGGATCGATCAGGATGGTTTTTTCACCGGCATAAAGGTATGTGTTGCAGTTGTTGCCGCTGCCCTGCCAAGGGTAGCAATATAATTTTTCAGTTATTTGCATCTATTTTTCCTCCTTTTGTGCAATTTGATTATACTGATTATATCATAACTGAAGATAATAATGTTAGGAGATGACAGCTATGGAAAAAATGAAGTCGGCCCTGGAGATTGCTTTGGAAAAAGCTAAAAAATTGGGTGGCCGGGACAAAAAAGATACTACGGGGTTGAAAAACCGAAAGTACATTCAGGCGGCCCTTTCTTTAGGCAACTCTTTTCTGCAGGGCAAAACCGGGGCGGAAAAAATTAAGGAGAGCCTGGGCCGTTATCCTGCAGAAAGCCAGGAGGAGGCCCGGGAAACTTTTCTGAAGGCGATCACCGCGGAAATGAACTTAGCCAATACCCCGCAGATCTTAAAAGCTGTGCGCCTTTTGAAAGAAGAAACCGGAGTACAGGCCGCCTGCACAGAGGTAAAAAAGTACCACCAGCAGCTTCTACAGCAGCTGAAAGAGAAAAAAGCCGCCCTGCAGGAAAGCAGCTTTGAACCCCTGCTGGAAAAAATGGGCCTAACGGGCCTCAGGGGCTCAGCGCTGGCCGGGTTTAATACCCAGCACCTGCCCGGGTGGGAAGAAACAAAGACACAGCTTTTAACAGGCTATGAGGAACAGCTGCACAATTTCCGCAAGAATATTTTTAAACAATAGAACCGGTGTAGGGTTGTATCCTTATCAGGCGACAGGGGGCCGGTTTTCTTGGCACATTTGAGGTGTCAAGAGAACCGGCCCCCTGTCACCCCCGGCCCCCTGTCGCTTGGCCTTCTGCCATCTGGCACTAGTATAAACTTCGCCGGCCGGCTTTGTAGGCCTGCAGATCGGGCCAAAATTTAATGATCACCAGCGCCGCCCAGAGGACACCGCAAAAAAAAGCCCCCCGGCCGGCTATAAGAAGCAGGTAAAAAGGCAGGGACAGCATCCCCACTGCTGCAGCGGTGTTGGTATCGCGCAGCAAAAAAAGCAACACGGCCATCACTAATGCAACCACCGGGATGGCGCCCGGCGCAAGACCTAAAAGGGCCCCGGCAGAGGCTGCCAGGCCCTTGCCGCCGCGAAATTTTAAAAACAGCATCCAGTTGTGCCCGGCCACAACGGCGACGGCCGCCAAAAAAGGTGCTGTGCCCCCCGCACCTGTTATCCGGGCCAGGCAAACTGCCAGGTAACCCTTGCCTGCATCTAAAAACAAACTTAACAAACCGGCCCACGGCGAAATGGAGCGGAAGGTATTGGCGGTGCCTACGTTACCACTGCCCACCCGGCGGGGATCCTGGCGCCAAAAAAGAGCCACTAAAAAACTGACCGGGATGGAACCCAAGACGTAGGCCCAGGCGACAGCATTGATAGCTGCTAGATGAGGCAGAACAGGCATCTGAACACCTTCCCTTCCAAGGATCAGCAATTAATTATTTAAAAAAATGGAAAATCCTTTTTTAGTTCCCCAAGGCCCCCCTGCCTTTTAGTTTACAGGAATACCGGTTTTTTTCCAACCTTGTTCTGCACCAAAGAATAGATTTTCATTTCAAGCCGTCTAAAATGCTGGCTGAAAAATACGCTACCTTCTGCATCGGGGATCCGACCTTAAAGCCATGCAGCATCTTTGGGGCCGAAAATCCCTGACCTGGATTTTGCTAAGTTTATAGTGATCTATAGCCTCCGGCCCCCTGCTGTTATTATGTAATTCCTGTGCTGCACCACGCTGCCCGCCTGCTGACCTTGTGTTAACCCTGCTTTGTCTCCTGACTTCCCTTTAACCAAACTTTGTGCTGCCCCTGTGCTACTCTTATGTTGCCTCCCGGACAGCAGCCTGTTCCAAAATGCTTGCCAATATTTCCTGGCCCAACCGGTCAACTGCTGCAAAACGCAGGTGTGGCCGGTAAAAGCTTTCCAGTTCCTGGTAGCCGGCTTTGGCCCGGGCTAAAAAGTGGAGCGCTGCTGCCAGGGCCTCGTTATATTTCTGATCCAGGCTGTTTTTTTCAACCTGCAGTTTCTCCGGCAGGGGGGCCATAAATTCCCGGCTGTCTATTTCCCGGCAGGTGCCAGTAGGGGTGATGCGATGCGGGGCGGTATTGTTAACCAGGGCGGCACCGAGCTGGGGAATAAGCAGATGATCAATTTTTTCAGGATTTAGGGCACAGTGAAAGACTTCCACATAGAAGCCGCGCCACAGGGCTGCCTCCATAACTCTTTTGATTATTTCACTTTTGCCGCTGCTGTATTCCCCCTGTAAAAGATAGACGGTGGAGAGGGGCTCCAGCAGGGTATCAAGGTGATGCACAAACCCTTCCGGGGCAATCGCCGAGGCAAAAAGGCGTCGCACCCGGCCCTCAGCCCCCTGGGCTTTGGCGGAGAAAATTTCTGCCATCAGCTTTAGGGTAAGGTTGTCAAAGGCGCCCTGGTTTAACACCCCCGGCAGGCGGTAGTAACTTTCCGCCGCCTCCAGATAGATCCCGGCAACCGCCAAAAGCCGGTGGGCCTGTTTAAAGCGCCTGCTGATTTCTGCTTCTAATTTTATAATCTGCCCTTTATTTTCCCTCAGGCCCGCGGCTTCCCAAAAACGTCCCAAGTCTATTATTTCACCGGCGGCGCCTGGGAAAGGCGGATCGAAAACATGCGGGAAGGTTCCGTCCACCAAGGCCGTTTTCAGAGCCGGGATGACCAGTCCATCAAGTGATGTGCTGTCAGAAGCACAATGATGGTATTCCAGATCATAACCCTGTTCCTGCAGCGCCTGGCCTATTTTACCCATCAGGGTTGACTTGCCGTTCCCCGGCCCCCCCTTAATAACCCAAATCCGGCCTTTTTCCGGATCGATTATCTGCTCAAAAAAAGAAAAAAAACCCCGGGCCGAGTTTGAACCGGGAAAAACCCGGCGCAACTTCCCTTTTTTCTGCATGGAAATCCCCTCGCTTTTTGTTTTATTTTATGCCCGGGAAACAGGGTTGTGTCTGGGCCTGCTTTTTCAGCAGCCGTCTTTTTTGGTTAACAAGGGGTAGAGTTACTTCCTGTTTAGCCTCCTGAAAACATGGCAAGGATAGTCATATTTGCGGGGCGGGGCGGCAAGCATGCAAAGCAGGCTGCCCCGGCTGAAATCCAGGCCAAGGCAGCCTGCTGGTTTTTCTACTGCAGCGGTGCCGGCGCTAAAAAACCGGGCCGCTGCAAGGCAGTTTGTTGATTAATTACTTTATTGGTTATGCTCCGGTTATTATTTTTCTGTTATACCTCTATTATGCTAATTCTGTTTATTATCTTATTTCACTGCTCCTCTTTCTTATATCTCTATTTTACAGCGTTACGAAATCTTGCCGGGATCAAATCACCCACTGTAGCGCTGGCCACACCGATTACAGTATCGGCACCGCCGTAGTAGACAAGGATTTCATCGTCGGCGTCCAGGATTTCCTTGTCTTCCACAGATACTGCCCCGCAGGTAAAGACCACGTTGGGAACCCAGCTTTGGCCGGAGGTGCCTTTTTCATAAGAAGTTTCCGGTTCCAAAACAGGGTTGGGTGAACGGTAAAGCACTTCCGAGGGATCATCCAAGGCGTTTAAAATAACGCCCAAACGGTAGCAAAGGCTGTAATCCACCCCGTGGTAGATCAACAGCCAACCGTATTTTGTTTTGAGCGGCTGGGCCCCGGCACCAATTTTAACAGCATCCCACATCATTCCGGAGCGGATGCCCAGGACAATGTTATGCCCCTCTTTGGGCCAGGGGGCCTCCAGTGTATCTGCAAAGGTGACCCAGATGCTGGGGATGATGCGGTGGAACATAGCCAATTTACCATTAAACCGTTCCGGAAATAGAATAGCATCTTTATTGGGCAGGCCGGGGAAAACAAGGCCATGCCGGTACCACTGTCCCCAACGGTGGTTAACCATATCATCGGTATCAATGGAAGCCAGGGCAATCTGGGGTGTAATCCCATCATAGGCTGTATAGAGCATATAGACCCGATCATCAATGGCAATCAGGCGGGGATCTTCACAACCCATGCCTTCACTTTTATGTTCCGGTACAAAGATGGGCTCGGGCAGCCGTTCATCGATACGCAGGCCGTCCCTGCTGAGCGCCAGGCCCAGGCGCGAAATACCATCTTCCCCCACAGCCCGGTAGACAATGTGCACCTGGCCGTCCAGCCTGATGGCACCGCAGTTGAGCACATATTTACTTTCCCAACTGTTTTCTTTAACCGGGGTCAGCAAAGGATTATATGGTGATCTGGCCAGGTGCCGTGCTGGCGGGAGCTCTTTTTCCAACTTCTGCGGCAGAATAATTTTTTTATCCACCTTGAAAGCCTCTAAATAAAGGGCGGATAAATCTTCAGACTCCCGCCCTTGCCCCATCATTTCCATGACCTTGGCATACATTTCATCCCGGTTACCACCGGTTTCCTCCAGGCAGCGCATAAACAGCTCACCGTTGAACCAGCGCCGTTCAATCAACAGGGAAAGAGGCGAAGGAATACCACGCCCGCCTTTAAAACTGTAGCTGGCCCAGCTCCAAAGAGAGGTGGTTACAAAGCGGCCATCGGGAAGGGTCAACCCTAGGTGGTAACCTTTAGCCAACCTGTTCAGGCGCAACCCTGCAGCCCGCATATCCCTGTCCTCAGAACTCTGGAAATAATCTGCAATTCTAAAGAGGCGTCTTTGTAAGTACCGCTGCTGGCTATCTTCAAAAATGCTATGTGCCGAAAAAGTGTACATGCCCCAGTGTCCTTCAACACTGTTGAGCACCATGTTTGCAAAATCTTTGCGGTTGGGGGCAAAGGATTTCCAGATACGACCAAACTGTTCAGCATCAATGATGCTTTTAAGGATGGTGGTCAGCAAACGTGTTTTGGGAAACTCCCCGCCGCTGCCGGGCCTAAGGTTGCTGAGCACTACCCGGCTGGTCAGATGACTGAGCACCGGGGTTTCCTTGACGCTGGAAAGGCCCGGAAAATCACGGTAATGAACCACCAGCGGTTTGATTTGAGAGGCCCCGAAATCTTCCGGTTTTAAGTTTTCCCGCAGCCAATCGTTAATCTGGGTGGAATATTTTACTTCCTCCGACCATAAGGTTAGAGCCAAAACATCCAGGGCGCTGCGCTCTTGCAGCAATTGATCAATATCCCGGTAGCCCCACAGGGTAAGCAGGCTGCGCGGGGGAAATTCCCCTAAAATTGCCGCAGCAGCTTCTTCCTTCAGGGAAAAACTGCAGACTGTGGGCACCAGCTCGAACAGCCCCTCCACTAAAGCCTGCATCCCGGCGCGGGTGTGCGTGTCACCCGGCAGCAGCAGTTCGTTAAAATCTTCCTCTACCTGCTGCATAAGTTCATAAATACCATCACCAATCTTTTCCGAACCGTCCTGTGGTTCCAGCCCCAAGGTTTCCTGGATAAAACTTTCAAAATACTGTTTTCTTTCATTGAGCAGTTTTTCATAAATTGCAGAAACGTCCTTTGTTTTACCTGCAGCAGAGGTAATCGTTAGCGGTAAAACAATCGGCACACCGGGAATGTATTCAAAATAGGCGATCTCCGGTAAAAAGGGCTGCAGCTCTTCCCTTTGATATTTAAATCTTTGCAGGAAATGCTGCTTCCTGGCTATAAACGCCTCTAGATGGACGTCGGTCCGGTTCAGAGCATAAAAGGGGCAGAATATCTCGCGCCGGACGGCAGGCTGAACCGCGCAGCTTTCCCGCAAGGCAATTTCATTCAGGAAGCCGGCCAGACGGCCTTCAAACAAAGGAGACAGGCTGTAGGCAATGTCTTCCTTTTCCAGCTCAGGCAGGAAATGGTAGGCCAACAGCGAATCGTAAACAATCTGTGACCACAAGGCCGCAGAGAAAGTAAAACTTTCTTCTGGCTGGGAGGCAATTTCCCGCAACTGTGCGATCAGCTCTGCCGGAAAAATACGTGACCAGACGGCCTCATCAAAGCGGGAGAAACCCCGGCGGAAATTTTCAATATATCCTCTCAGGTCAGGCAGGGTTTCATCATGAAAGTAGATACTGTCCCGAAAACCAAAGGAAAGCGGCGTCCGCAAAGCCGGTGGTTTCTCTCTCCAGGACTGGGCCGTAGGTTTTTTGCCAAATGCTTCAAAGAGCACCTCCACATATTGGGCAAAAAGATAGTTTAAGCCCACCGGCTGTGTAATTCTGGGTTTTTGCCCCATAAAGACCTCGGCCACCTCTGCACCCTGTTCCAAAGCCAGGGTCAGAATCCAGGCATCAATACCGTATTCCAAAGCGCCCAGCGGCCAGTTTGCCGCACCGGAAAGGCAGCCGGACAATAAATCGTGGCTGATGGCCAGGCCGGTGCTCGAACAGGCGCGCAATTCCAAGTTATAGAGCGCCGCCAATAAGGGGAAAATAAATAGTTCGGCGACCAGGTTTTCCATAATGGAAACCCGGAAACTGGGAAACACCAGTTGGGCATGGCCGTCTAAAATAGGTTGGCAAAGCAGTTTGATCCAGTCGGCGCTAAGGCCAACAGCGTAACCATTTGGTTTGGAAGTAAACAGCCCCGGTTCCAGCAGAATCAGGTTGCCCCCCAAGGCCAATGACAGCTCCATCATACCGCGCACTGCCCAGCCCTTTTTAAACAGCTGTGACTCTCCAAAAGCAAAAGAAACAAAATTATCCGACAGAAAGGGTTGTCCTTTTTGAAAATGTTCTTTTTCTGCAGGGGTAGCCGCACAAAAGACCGTTAGGGTCTTTAAGTTAGGAAAATAAGTCGCCAAGCCGGTCTGAATTGTTTTCAGCACATGTTCAGGGTCAAGGCCGACCAAATTAGAAACTCCTACTACTAGATCTGCCCTGCCGATTTTTTTAGTTTCAGCTAAGGCTGCAGCAAGACTTTCCTTATAGTTTTTTTCTAGTTCTAACATGGTTCCCTCCTAAAATATATTTATCCAACTTTTTATTTAGTCTTAATATTTTATTCTCTTTATTTTATTCTCTTTCTACTTCCTTTACACCTTTTAAAGGGATACATCTTTTTATTTCCTTTGACAGTTTTTGCACGGGTCAGAACCAGGGGCAAAAACCCGGACGAAAACCGGCCCTCATCTTGAAACCCCCCCGTAAATATGTTATAATTTTATAAAATAAGCATAACATGTAAACGTGTATCGGTGACCTTACCTTTACAGTTTTTTGTTTTTTTATTGCATAAATTGTTTCCCCATCCTCCGTTTCAACATAATACATAAACTATTATAGTTCTCCTTATTTGTTACCATTTTTTTATCACCGTGTACCATAAATGAATACACAGGAAAATTTAAGATAATTACTAAGTATTAAATCAAACTCAAAACGTAACTGCAAGCATGTTGCTTTTCTTTTTCGGAAGACTTGTCTGGAGTCTTTTTAAATTCAGGAAAAAACACTAAAGTTGTCTCTTTAATTGTTTTAATTATTTTAATGTAATTGCATTTTGCAATAAACTTAAAATTATACCTTGTTTTGACAAGAAAGGAGAAATTATATTGTCTGCGTTAACAACAAAAAACGACAATCCCAGTGCACTGCACAAAAGACTGCGGGTGGCCTATGTAGGCAGCTGTTTGCCGCGTCGTTGTGGCATCGCTACCTTTACTGCCAACCTGAACAAAGCTGTCGAAGAACACTTGGGTAAAAATTCCGGAATTTATATTGCTTTAAATGATACCACAGAAGACTATGTGTACACAACCCGGGTGGTAGGCCAGATTGAACAGGACAAACTTACCGATTACAGCGAAGCAGCAGCCTTGCTCAATGCTACCGATGTAGACGTGGTTTCCCTGCAGCATGAATTCGGGCTTTTTGGCGGGCCCGCCGGCAATTATATCACTGAATTTTTAAGCCGGGTGGAAAAACCGGTGGTCACCACTTTACACACGGTTTTGGAAAAACCTGCCCCCGAACAAAGGAAAGCTTTGATTGAAATTGCGGCCTTTTCGCATAGTCTGGTAGTTATGAACAGGCTGGCCATTGATATTCTTATTAATGTATATCAGATCAATGCCGCAAAAATCCAGCTGATCCCCCACGGGGTACCGGCTACGCCTTACCTGGATCCCCTTTTTTATAAATACCAGTTAGGCTTTGCCGGCAGGGAAGTAATTCTCACCTTTGGTTTTCTCAGCCCGAATAAAGGTCTGGAGGTAATGCTGCGGGCCTTGCCGCCAGTTGTTAAGAAGCATCCCCAAGCCCTTTATA
>JBMNNQ010000003.1:0-58489 GCA_050942615.1 Dethiobacteria bacterium
AATCCCATAATATAACAACCAATTTTACCCAAACTGGCCTGGCCCTACAGGACCCTCAAAAATAATACTGCTGCGGAACAGGCCTGCAAAAAGAAACCATAAATAATAAAGCCCCGGCAACATCAATGTTGCCGGGGTTTATGTCTGGTGGGGCTGCAGGGATTTGAACCCTGGGCCTCTTGAATGTGAGTCAAGCGCTCTCCCCCTGAGCTACAGCCCCCCGGTACACTAAAATAGAGTCCTTCGCTTATTAATTATAAAACTGTTAACCGGGGATGTCAAGCAGAATTAGCGGCATTTGCGGGAACAGGCCGGCGACAGCCCCGGGAATTTATTGCTGCCAAAAGCCGCTCTCCTTCTTGGCAGGTACCAACAAATTAGTACCATTTTACCGTTTCCGGGAGTAAAATGCGGTATCACCTATAAAATAAATGTTATTCGACATAAATATACAACTTTACCGAAGGGATTTCCAAATTATTTGTATAACTTATATTTATCCCAGGTTTTGCAGTATCTTTTTCTCCGCAGCAACACTGTTCCGGTAAGAATTTAAGGTTTATCTAAATATCGAACATGCACAATATTCAGGGGGTATAAATAATGGATCGGCACAGAAAACCAACTGCAGAACCAACTGCAAACATGATGAATGAAGGCTGCCCGTTTACTTTTTTCTACCACGTATTTTATAACAGCATCATTCCCATGGCAGTTTGGAAGGAAACCGGTGAAATTACTGCTGCCAATAAAATATTTCTAGAACTTGTTGGGTATACACGCGCGGAATTGGAAGATAAGGCCTTCAACCTGATTTCCTTAACTCCCCCGATATATGCCGAACGTGATCTGCAGGCCCTGAACGAAATTAGCGAACAAGGTTTCTGCCGGCCCTATGAAAAGGCTTTCTGCCATAAAAAAGGGCATCAGGTTCCCATTTTAATTTATGGAGGATACCTTAACAGCAGGGAGGACCGCATTTTATTTGTCACTGATTTAACCACATGCCGCCAGGGGGAAGAAATGCTGCGTGAAAGCGAAAAAAAATACCGGGGTATTGTGGAGGCTGCCCAGGAGGGCATCGTTTTATTTGATCGGGAATTTCGCATCCTGTTTGCAAATGAAATGTTGGGCCGCATGCTGGGGGCCGATGTAAAAGAATTGCTGGGCCAAAGTTTACTGGTGTTTATAGACCGGGAAAGTCAAGCTGCTGCCCAAAAAAACCTGAAAAAACGCTGTGCAGGCATCGCTGAAACAGTTGAATACCGGTTTGTAGACAAAAATGGTTCTAAGTTTTGGGCCAACGCCAATGCCAGCCCGGTTTTGGATGACAAAGGGAAGTTCATCTGTGTAATGTTTACGATCTCAGACATCACTGCCCACAAACAGGCTGAAATAAAATTGAAAAAGTCACATGCCAAACTGGAACAAGAGGTAAAAAAACGTACTGCAGAGCTCTCCCAGGCTAATAAAATTTTACAGCAGGAGATTGCTGAACGCCTGCAAGCCCAAAAATCTTTGGCAGAAAGTGAGACATTTTACCGTACCCTGGTGGAAAACGCCAATGAAGCCATCATTGTAATTAAGGGCCGGTTCATAAGGTTTGCAAATCCAATGGCCGAAAAAGTGTTGTCCTGTTCACTGGAAAAATTGAAGACCCTCCCTTTCAGGGAATTTGTGCATCCCGATGACCGGCATCTTATTTCAGAACGTATTGAAAAGAGATTGCATAAAGGCAAACTGGAAAATCCTTTTAATTACAGATTAATAGACTATGACGGCCACGTAAAACATATCCAGGAAAATTCGGTGAATATAAAATGGGAAGGCAGCGATGCCATCCTTGCCTTATTGACTGATATTACCATCCTAAAAAAAATGGAAAATGAGATCTGCAAAGCTGATAAGCTGGATGCTGTCGGCATCCTGGCGGGCGGTATTGCCCATGATTTTAACAACTACCTGGCGATAATATTGGCCAACGTTAACCTGGCAAAACTGTACTGTACAGATAACAATATTTCGAAAACACTGGTAAAACTGGAAAACTTGGAAAAGGCAACGCTGCGCGCCAAAAACCTTTCCGGCCAGCTCTTCACCTTTGCCCGCGGCGGTTCACCAGTCAAAGAAAAGGTTTTTCCCGGGCCCTTGCTTGCAGACAACATTCAATTGGCCTTAAGCGGTTCCCCGGTCCATCCCGACATTCAGCTGGACAAAAACCTCTTTCAGGTGGAGGTGGATACCGGCCAGTTCAGCCAGGTTTTGCAAAATATAATTATCAATGCTGTACAAGCCATGCCGGAGGGGGGAAACCTGCAGGTACAGGCTAAAAATGTGAAGCTTTCTGCTACCGGGGAGAAATCTTCTATGCCCTTGCCACCAGGCCCGTATGTCAAAATAACAATTACGGATGAGGGCATCGGCATCCCGGAAAAATACCTGCAGAAAATTTTTGATCCTTTCTTCACTACCAAAAACAAAGGGCGGGGCCTGGGCCTGGCCACTTCTTATTCCATTATTAAAAAACACAGCGGCCATATCGATGTGGAATCTGCCATGGGGGCGGGAACTGTTTTTGCCATTCACCTGCCGGCTGTTGAGGAAATAGCAGCTCCACAACCTGCAGACATAGATCTGTTACCGGGAACGGGTAAAATTTTAGTGATGGACGATGAGGAAGATCTGCTGCAAGTATTGGAGGATTCCCTGTCCACTTTGGGCTATGATGTTACCTTGTCCCGGGACGGCAGGCAGGCAATCAAGCTTTATGCCCGTGCCCTGGAACAAAACCAACCTTTTGACCTTGTAATCTTGGACTTGACCATCCCCGGGGGGCTGGGCGGTAAGCAAACCATTAAAAAACTGCGGGCACTGGATCCCGCAGTAAAAGCTGTTGTCGTGAGCGGTTATTCAGATGATCCGGTCCTGGCCCGCTACCATGATTTTGGCTTTAAGGGCATGGTTGAAAAGCCCTTCACCATAGCAGAATTGTCCCAGATCGTGGGGAAAGCAATTGGACAACCATTGGAAAAAGGTTGAAATTATAAACATGGACTATACCACTTTAATGTTGAGGGAATAAAACAATGAGGTGAACCTTATATTCTATTGCTTGAATATATTTTAGTTTGCTACCCTTAGCCCTGCAATGTTTTCCCTGCAAAAAACATCTACTACTTCCGGGTCAAATTGTTTGCCCGCATTTTTTATAATGATTTTCAGTGCTTCCTCCCGGCTGATTGCCTGCCGGTAAATTCGATCATTGGTCATGGCATCAAAGGCGTCTGCAACTGCTAGAATTCGTGCCAACAGGGGAATTTCTTTCTTCTGCAAACCCTGGGGGTAACCTTTGCCGTCCCAGCGTTCATGGTGGGAAAGGATATCCTCGGCAATAGGGTACAGCTCCGGTACCCCGCGCGCGAACCGGTAGCCTATTTCAGGATGTTTTTCCATTTGTCCCCATTCATCCCCGGTTAAAGGTCCTGGTTTTAGCAAAACCCCTTCTTCAATAGCTACCTTGCCGATGTCATGCAGAACAGCCAACTGTTCCAACCTGTCCAACTGTTGGTGGCCCAAGCCCATACTTTCACCAATTTTTCTGCACATCTTGATCAAGCGCATGGCATGTTCTTCTGTCTCTGTACTTTTTTCGAAAAGGACTGTGCGCAAGGAAGAAGTAATTTCCTTTTTATATTCAGGGATCTGCCGGATTTTATCCCTGTACATCTTGTCGCTGGCTTCCTTTAAAACCTGCCAGATATTTTCGTTAGCACTGTTTTTAGTGGCGCAACCCAGGGCAATGCTTAACTGTACAGGTCCGATCTTCTGAAAACCGGACTTTTCCCTAATAAGCAAACCGATCTTAGCAGCAGTTTCCATTCCGGTCTGCAACAGAACGACCACAAATTCATCGCCGCCCCAGCGGGCAACCAAATCCTCTTTGCGGCAGGATTCCTTGATAATTTCAGCAATTTTAATAAGCATCTGATCACCCTTATGATGCCCAAAAACATCGTTGATCAGTTTTAGCCCGTTGAGGTCACCTGTAATGATAGAAATTGGCAAATTGCCAGGCACATCCAACTGCCCAATCTCTCTTTCCAAAAACCCACGGTTGTAAAGGCCGGTAAGCTGATCATGATTGCTCATTATTTTTAACTGTTCTTCATAACGTTTGCGCTCTGTGATATTTCTGGCAACACCCACCACGCCAATACAACTGTTTTTTGCATCGTAAAGGGGGGCCTTAATTGTTTCAAAAGGAACCAGGTGACCATCAGGGTTTGTCAGCCAATTTTCATACCGTTCTTCACAGCCTGACTGCATTACCCGAAAATCTATTTCCCTAAACTTGCCTGCCTGCTGGTAATGAATATCCCAGTCCGTATGTTCACCGACTTTATCCGGTGAAATTAATAAATATTCATTGGCAGCCTTATTTGCCGCTTGGTAGACACCATATTTATCCTTATAGAAAATAAGATCGGGAATAGTATCTATAATTACCTGCAACAGATGACGTTTTTTTTCCAGTTCAGCCTCTATGGCCTGTTGTTTTAAGGCTGTTTCAAGCTCATAAAAACAGTTTTGCGCCAGTATTTCTGTTACGGGTAAAAGTTCTTCCAAGTAATTCCTTTCAATCGGGGCATCCTTACCTAGAAGAAGCAGGCCAAAATTTTTTAAGGTGAACCCGTAGTTATGCAGCCCTTTTCCTTTTTGCACCATAAAGATCTTTTTATCCCCGGCCTTCTGCATTTTCTTTTCAAATAAGCTAATCAACTTATCGAAGGCAGGATCTTTAGCAGCTACCCGGGGGATAACACAAGCAGTTTCCAAACAATTATTTCTAGATTGTAAAATACTAACAAACGCGCAGTCCAGTTTTCTCAGAAATACAGTTGCAGCTTTTTTAATTAACCCGTCTAACCCTTGTTCGCCACTGATGGCTAAAGTTATTTCATACAATATATGGTTCCAGATAACAAGATCCATTTCAGTCCTCCAATAATCCAATCACGGCAGTATAGTTATAAAACTCCAGGTAGTTTCGCCCTGAATTGGCTATTTCCCCCAAGGTAAGCGCCCCTATAAGCGGATAGCCCCTGGACACCACCATCAACTCCTGAACAAAATCAGACTGAAGAAACAAAGCCCTAGAAATACAGTCCATAAAAATGGTGGTAAAGGGTGCTTCCTCTTTGCTGCCGGTTTCCTGCCGGTAAGATATTGCAGCCAGCTGGCGGGCCTTTGCCGCCCCGGCAATTAAAGATTGTCGATCACCTTTAAGTACATAGACAAAAGAGTTCAAAGGTACGCCGCCCACACAAACAAGCCGGTCACCTTCCAAAGCAATAGGATCCCGCACTACCATTTCTTTGGCCATTTTTATGATCCCGAAGGGAAAACCCTTGGCCAACTGTGAAAAACCGACATCCAAAAAAAGCTTGCCCGAAACCTCCTCTACTATCTCCCGGTATACTTCGAAGGCCGGGCGCCAATTCAAGGAAATTATCGTATCGTCATCTGTCGCGGTAACCTTTAGCGGACCAGCCACCGGTTCCCAGCCATGAGCAACCCCTATACCGCTTTTTATGTCAGCCAAGGCAATAACAGCTGCATCCTTTAACAGCCCTTTATTACTGAACACACAGGGTTCTTTGTCCGTAAATGAACCGGCGCCCCCGCCAATATAGTTGGGGAAAAGCCCGAAACAATTAAAAATACTTTCAACCAGGGTTGAAATATGGCTGCTGCGCCCGTCAATAAAAACAAACATTGTTTTATCCTGCAGGGCTTGCCACACAAACATATCTTCAAGGATAGCTTCCAGCTTATTTTTACTGTCGATATTTTTAATTGCTGCTGCACTAACAGTTTGACGGAGACCGGCAACAATGGTTCCCTTTTGTAATTTTTTTTGACCAAATAAAATCTGGGGGAAAATGCCCCCAAAAACCGGTTTTTTGCATTGTTTTAAAAACCTGTCAACCTTCCCGGGGGTAAAAGCGTTGGCCTTACAAGCCAAAACAAGTGTTCCTGCTATATTTTTATCAGCTGCCGTTTGTTTTAACAGGTTGTGCAGCCCTTCAATAGTACCCTCCCTGTCCAGACCCAAATACATGCAAATTACCCCCTGTACAAAATGTCCCCGGCATCAGTTGACAATATGGTCGGGCCTTATTCATAATTAATCATTGCATCGCATCTGGATAGGAAGAAAAGGGTAACCGCGGGTCCTGATAAACCGGGATTTCAGTGCTGCCCGCTGCCAGGCCATATAGTTACTTCATATAATTACTTCATACTATATTAGCCAGATAGGTAGTAATTACCTGCATATTTATCAAACATATCACAAAAAAATATATTATTTTACAAATAAACCTTTTTTTTAGAAACCCCTTACCTCTATAGTTAAAATCCTTTATCACGGGGGCCTATGACAGTGCTTGTCATAGGCCCCCGTGATAAAGGAAAAGTTGTTGTTTAACCGGTTATATACCGAAGAATACATGTCTTGATCTGTTGTCAATTTTTGGTAATGGCAGTTTAATCCCCTGCAACAAATCTGAATTTATAGGTATCTGTAAAGATCCTGCCATTAACTAAACCGGATACCTTTGCTGAAAAGTCGTTGCGATCAAGGTCGCCAAGGGAGTGGTTGCCAGATTTTGACAAGGCCGCAAGGGCATCCCCTAGCACCCAGTCCTTTATTTGCGCATCTGTTTTCCTTTTTCCGTCTTCATCATAAAACTTTCTTTCTGTTCCACCAATAGTATAGCCTCTAATTTCCGGCAGTTCTGCCAGGATCCCCATAGCCCCTGTACCGGAAAGACTGCCAATCAGAGCATATTTATCAATAATGGTGATAACAGTTTCTTTTGTTTCTTTGTCAAATTCAAAGGCAGCAATGCTCGGCATGCTAAAAACACTCACCTTAGTTGCAACTTTATTTGCCAAAGCAGCTTTAGCTTCTTCGGGTGAAGGAATACTGATGCCGCCACCACCGCCGGAGGGAGGAGGTGCCGGTGGGTTCTTGATATCTGATTCATTTTTCTTGTCACCGGATGTTTTTTCAACTGTGCCTTTGGCGTTATTCAAAGTTGTAACCGAATCAAGCACAACTTCCTTTACCTTAGTATCCTTTTCAAGGTTTACCTTCGTGCCTGTCAGATTTTTCTCTACAGTAATTTTATTGATAGCGGTCTTGCCCTGGGTGGACAGGACTACATTGTCGGCTTTGATGACAACGTTTGCAAATGTTCCTTCCAGGATGATTTCTTCACCGGCTGCTTTTTCTGAAATCACGATTTCCACCCCGGCGGCATCCCGGACCACTACACGGACATTTCCTGAGGGGGTGCTTTCAATGACAACGTTGTTATACTGCCCGCCGTTGATATGGATACTGTCTTTACCGCCACCGCGGATAAAGGTTGTCCCCCGGACTGTGACATTGTTCAAGGTTACATCACCGTCGCCAACCCTTTCTGAAATAATCAGATCCCCCGCAATAACAGTATTTTGCAGTATGACCCCGGCGGCGTTAATTATAACATCACCTGCAACGGTTTCTGTACCGGTTTTAGGGCCGTATGTACCGGCATGATCATATACTGCAAAAAGTTCATCTTCTGATAATTTTCTGCCCCTATCCAGTACCACTGCCGCTTCGGCGCGGGTGGCGTTGGCTTTGGGCCTGAAAGTACCATCGGGATAACCGGCAATCAGTTTTGCGGCAGCAGCTTTTTCAACCGCTTCCTGGGCCCAGGATGCAACATCGTCACTATCGGTAAATGCCTGGGCCGTAAACATCGGTTCTGCATCTGCAGCGTTGACGATCATCACCGCAATTTGTTCACGGGTAACAGGATCGTCGGGGCCAAAGGAACTCTCGCTGTAACCGCTAACCAGCCGATGGTAGTTTGCTGTTGCAATTGCCTCCTTGGCCCAGTGTTCTGCAGTATCATCAAACACTGTTCCAGCACCTGGCTCCAGGGCAAAAGCCTTGACCAGCAAGGTTGCAAATTCGGCCCTGGTTATGTTGTTGTTCGGCTTAAAGGTGCCATCGGGATAACCGCTGATCATTTCTTCGTCCACCATGGCCTGCAAGGTGTTTTGCGCCCAGTGCCCTTCAATGTCCGGCAATGCAGCATTTGCAGCGGCTGCAGGCACGGAGCCGAAAAACATGGCCAAAGCGAAGGCGGCCAACACGAAAATACTTAGCGCTTTCTTCTTTTGCAATAATGTAACTGCCAAAAAATTCTCCTCCTTAGAGATTAAGATGCCTTATAAATTGGCTACAACGGTGTTTATTTCCTTCTGGATTTAACAATTATGCTTTATTTTTTTTAAGACCCCCTTTGATACATAAGTATTGTGTTTTTGCTGCTGGTTAATTTTTTTCCGGTTGTTTTAAGGGGCTAATTCGATCTGATGGTTAATGTCTTGGTGTCACCGTCCCATTCAATTTGGCCCCCCAAAGATTCAGTAACATAGCGCGCCGGCAGGTAGATCCTGCCTTCAACATTTTCTGCCTGCACATCCATCGGTTTGGTGATCCCGTTCTGGTGATAATAACTTTTCCCCATGGTCACTCCCATAATCTGATCATCTTTGATCAGCGTTACTGTTTTGGTAGCAGCATCCCATTTGATATTTTTTTCAGTGACCCCCAACACCTCGGCCATAACTCTAATTGGAAAAAAACTGCGGCCGTTCTTGATGTAAGGCACGGCATCCGCTGTTTTCACCCGGCCATCCACCGTATATTTATTTGTCCCGATGGTCAGCACCGCTTCCCTGGCCAGGACAGGTGCGGTAATGGTTACCTTTAGCAAAGCAGGTAAAAGTTGATCATAATCGCGACTGTTTCTGATGCTAATTTTTAGGAAGGCCTCCCCTGTTTTCGTCCCCCTGATTTCATTGTCCGCATGGGCTATAAGGTAATCGGCATATTCTGCCGGAACCGTAATTTCATAATGTGCCGTGATGGTATCGAGCAAAGCCCCTCTTGAAGAATAGATTTCAACCTTGGAGATATATTTGTCCAGGTTTATCCTTTCGTTTACAGCCAGGGTAATGGGGTTGTAACTTACCTTGACATAATCGTTAGGCCTTAATGTGAAATTTTTCTCCAGGTCATAACTGGCAATATTTATTTTCTCACTGGCAGAGCTGTAGCCCTCCTTGGATGCCGTAAGGGTATATGCCCCCCGTTCAAGTCCAGCCAGGGTATAATTACCGCTACTGTCCGTAAAGGTTTCTTTTTTTGTCCCGCCGGCGGTAACCGTAATTTTTACATTGTGGAGTTTAAAGTCAGCGGTGTCTTTAATATTACCGCTCACCTTGTAGCCCGAATCCACCCTGTTGATGTTGATATCCCCAATATCAAGGCGGGAACCGGCCACCCTGATATTTGTTTCCAAAAGTTTTTTGCTGTTGTTAATAGCGGCATAAAGCTTGTAGGTACCTTCTTTGACCTCGTTAAATGTAAAAAAACCAAAATAATTTGTCTGGGCGCTGTAGCTGTTGGCGCCCTCCAGGTAGGTGGTGATATTACCTAAACCGGACTGGCTGTCCCCCACCAGGCCGCCGGTAACAGAGGTGCTGCCCCTTTTTTCCTGCAGTTCAGTTTGAGGAACGGGATAATAGCTGCCCTCCACCCTGATTTCCCTGCCCAGTGTTTGCGTCTGAAAGCCTAATTTTTTAAATTCAAGGGTATATCTTCCGTCTGGAACATACCTGAATTCATAATAACCTTTGGTGTCTGAAAGCACCCTTTTTATTCTGGTGCTGCCGTCAATTAACGAAACCTCAACGCCCTCAAGATATTTCCTGTTTTCGTCGACAACACTGCCGTAAACGTCGTAGCCTGTCCGGCTTTCCGTTTTAACCATCAGGTTTACTTCTCTTTCAACGTCTGCAGAGCTGATCTTTATAAAGTCCATTCTTTCTAACAGTTCATATCCGGCAGCATTTACCCCGATAGTGTATGTTTTTGCGGCAATATCCCGAAATGTGTAATATCCCCGCGCATCGGTTTTTGTTTTTATTTCTGCACCGCTGCTGTCCAGCAGGTAAACTTCTGCACCCTGCACATAATAACCGTCCTCGTCGGTAATTCGCCCCGTCAGGGTTCTTACGGTAGGGGCAGCGGTACCACCGGTTTTTTCCAGCCTGATCCTGCCTAAATCATAATCCCCCGTCCGCAGACGCAGCAGGTTTTTCATTTCATAGTCACGGTAACCATATTTTGTTACAGAGACTGCATAGTCACTTAAAGGCAGGTTGACAACCTCGAAATAACCTCTGGCGTTTGTATAGCCGAGATAGGCAATATCGTCATAATCGTCAACTAACACCACCTTGGCGTCAAGGAGGGGTGCGTTATCCCTGTCGTCAAGCACGTTTCCATAAACTGTATAAACGTTTTCCCTGGTTACCCCTGCCACCAGGTACTTTGTTCCCAAGTCGATCGTCCCGACATAGTTGGAAATTGTAAAGGCCGCCTTTTTATAGCCGCTGCGGGTAATTTCAATTCTTTTCACGGTCCCGGCGGCATAAACGGGTTGCTCTATTTTGCCGTTGCTGTCGCTGAACACACTGGTGAAGGGCACGCTGTCCCGGTCGTAAAACAGATCTACCCTGGCATTATAAACCGGGTTACCGGTCTCATCATCCCGTACAAACCCAAAAATATCTACCCGGGAATTAGCAAGGGCCAGCGAAGAAAACATGGTTGAAATAAAGAGAAAAACCAGAAAAATTGTTGTAATTTTTTGGATCCTGCTGTTATTCCTGTGAAACAATTTTTTTCTCCCCTTAACAGTAAAATTATGTAGAAAAAAGCACATGTTAATTATATTAATTTTCTCCAAAAAAACGACGATCTCCTTCTTTTCAGAAAAAACAGGCCAAGTTTCTTTTTTAACACGCAAGAGAGCAGGGGCACCGCAGTCGGCTTCATAAATATTTTTCATGCCGGCCGGGTAAGTAATGGTCTATATTTTATATTTTTATAAAAAACGGGAATTAAAATGAAGGTATAAAAATACAACCGGTGCAAAACGGGGGGGAAAGCCGGCTGCAGCATAAAGAAAAAATTGACCTCCAGCCTTGCGGCATAAGTAGTAATTATTTTATAACAGACTAGAACACGGAGACCAAAGGCCGCACTGGACGAAAACAAAAAAACCCTTCCGCAGCACGGAGGGGTAAAAAACTGGGCTTTTTTAGTCAAACTACCTAAACCTATTGTTGTTCCTTATGGTGACTATCCTTCATCAAGGCCACAATATTTATTGTAGGTAAAATAATAGGCGGTTCACTGCCCTTATTGGATAAATCAGTTACCAGGCTCCTTAAATAAGGAAACAAAATTGCTACCGCATTGGTCTTATAAAACGACATTATTTCATCCTCAGTCAATTCGGATGCCCCTTGAATAACAAACAACCCCATTATTTCTGCTTTTATATATAAAGACGATTTTTTACAATTATAGTCTCCCAACTCTATTCCAAGTTTGATAACAGCTTCACACTTATCGGGTGCAACATTGACATTAAAAAATAAGTTCGGTGTTTCTATTATGTCCTCATTTTCAAAAAATGGGTTAAATTTATATACAGATTCAATAACATGATATTCTTTAAATTGTAGCGATGCTTTCATTGTTACCCCTAACCTTTTTATGCCGCATTAACATTATAAAAACTATATTTTTTATATTTTTCAGTGATATCAATAGAACTGTGTTTTTTTACAACAATCACAATTTCATCCGCAATTTCCTGTAGTAAACTGTATTCTCCATTAACATAGTTTTTTCCTTTTAAAGAATTCAGTTCAGGAAATAAATCCTTGATACCCAGAAATATGCTATCCCCGCCATTGTTAATTTTAATGCCGGGTGAAGGCACATTAAAGGACACTTTAAAACCAAAATCCCTCGCCAGTTCCTTAGCCTTTAGCCTATCAACCGTAAAATCAAACATTTAGGCTTCCTCACATTCTTTTATGATTATATTATCTATAACCCTTGCTTTTGCTACATCCCTGATAATTTTTATGTTTTCAAAATTTATTACATTACAATTCCTTACACAAACCTGCACGCCGTTTAATAGCAAATTCATATTACTTAAAACCGTATTGTCAAAAAAACTTGGCACATGAAATGTTCTTTGAATTACCCATATATCAGGCGGCAGCATCGACATAATAAAACACCTGATTTTTGCTTTTATGTCCCGTATATTTTTTCCAGTTGAATCATATTCTATACATATTCCTTGCAACTTTAAAGAATCAATAAAGTTTGATAAAGTAATGAGCCCTTCCCTTGAGTCAAGATTTAAAAAATTTAAGTCTCCAACTTTAATGATCGTTTCTACAACAGCAGGTTTTTGCCCCCTTAAAAACAAGTTTTTAATTTTATATTTTGCCCAACAAAAAGCCTGCCGTTCGTCTTCCCTAAAAAAATAAACTCCTTGACCTAACCAATGGTCCTCCCTCATTTTATTGGTAAAGGCCTTGCTTTGCTTGATATTTAAAGCATTATGTTCGGTGGTTCCATGAAAGACATAAAAACAATTTCTTCTTGTCATACTATCACCAAAAATATAAAATACTTAAATTTAGTATATCAGTATTATAGAGGATATTGTAGTATAATTTTTACTTATTTGTAATTTTATGCCTCGCCCTTGATATTTTACAGCGTTCCTTTCTAAATTTTTGCCAGCTCCTTACCAAAGTCCACTGCCGCTTCCTGAGCAGCAGCCTCCGGGTTCCATTGGTTTCTGTAACCGTCGTTGACAACTTCAAAACCCGCACCTGCCAGCAGTTCATTGATTACCTTCACCGCTTCGCCACTCCAGCCGTAACAGCCGAAGGCAGCAGCTTTTTTCCCTTTAAACTTGAACCCTTTCATCAAGTGAATAAAACCAGCAACAGAGTGCAGGACGCTGTTGGCAACAGTCGGTGAACCGATTATTACCGCCTTGGATTTGAAAACTTCGGTAATTATGTCATTGACATCTCTTTTTGCCAAGTTATAAATTTTGACGACCACCTCCGGAGCGGCCAGTGTAATCCCCGCTGCAATCTTTTCCGCCAGTATTTTTGTTCCGTTCCACATGGTATCATAGACGATGGTAATCTGGTTTTCCTGGTAGTCGTCGGCCCACTGTGCATACTTTTCAACAATCTGCAGCGGGTTATCCCGCCAAACAACCCCGTGGCTGGTGGCAATCATCTCCAAGGGCAGGTTTAACGCTGTAATTTCAGCCAGTTTTTTTCGCAGGACAGCGCTAAAGGGCGTCAAAATGTTGGCGTAGTACTTAAGGGATTCATTGTAAAGATCACATTGGTCAACCTGGTCGTTAAACAGTTTTTCTGTTGCCAGGTGCTGCCCGAAGGCATCGTTGCTAAACAATATATGGTCCCCAGTCAGGTAGGTGGCCATGCTGTCCGGCCAGTGCAGCATGGGCATCGCTACAAAAACAAGCTCTTTTCCATTCCCCAGGGCAAGCGTGTCACCGGTCTTCACCACTTGGAAGTTCCAGTCTTGGTGAAACTGCCCTTTTAAAGATTTAACAGCGTTTGCCGTGCAGTAGATGGGTTTGTCTGGAATATGTTTCATCAAAGCCGGCAAGGCCCCGCTGTGATCAATTTCTCCATGGTTGGCGATAACATAGTCAATTTTTTGCAGATCAATTTCCCGGGCCAAGTTTGCAACAAATTCCTCTGCAAAGGGGGCCCAAACCGTGTCGATCAGGGCAATTTTTTCTTCCTGGATCAGGTAGGAATTATAGGTCGATCCTTGATGGGTTGAATATTCGTTGCCATGAAATTTCTGCAGTTCCCAGTCAACTTTGCCTACCCAGTAGACATTATTTTTAACTAACTTTTTCAATGCAAGCACAACCTTTCTGCCAATAAATTATTTAACCCGAAACGTGAAAAAAACGCCGGTGCCAACTGCGAAGTTTGAAATTGCTGTTCTAATGACCGGCGCCGGCACCGGCCGTGCCAGGCAACCTTTGGAAGGCTTTGCAAAAACCTAAATTACCGCTTTCGACAGTTCCCCCGGCTGGCTGCAACAAAGATGCGGCACAACGTTAATTCATAAAATAGAATATAGATCAAAAGTGGAAGAATTCTGAAGTTGCCTAAATTTCCGGCCGGCCTTAATGGTTAAGCCTTGGCCTAAACTTCAGGTATATTTTGCAGATCGCTGCGCACATCGCAACACTTGATTTGTTTTTTAAACAACGGGTTTACAGCAGGGTTTCTATCCCCGAAGGTTTCCATAATTTCGTCCAGGATTTTCCTCCTGTCCAAACCTTCTTCTTCTCTTTTTTTAATCTGCTTATATACGCCAAAAACCGGCGAAGGCCCGATTTCTGATGAAAAATGCCCGATTCCCTGATTCCAGGCCAACAGCGAAAACAGTTCGTCCAATTCCTGCACAGTAACTCCTAAGGAATAGGCCTTAATCAGCTCTCTGGTTGCCTGCCTGAACCGGGAAGCACCCATGGCGTTGCTCATGGAAAGCAGCAGCTTGGTTTTTAAATCTAGGGCGGCGTCTTCTTTGCCCCAGATTAATTCCCAAAAATCGACAACCGTTCCTGCCAAGTAGTCATCGATCACCTTATAATTTACAATTGCCGTCGGTTTAAAGGGCATATCCGCCCCGCTTTCATAGGTGATTGTTTTCATTTCCGTCCGATAGAAATAAACCCTGTACTCATGATCTGAAACCTTTTCAGTCAGGTGTTCAAACCCTAAATCCTGCAGCGCTGAATATAAGGGTTTGGGTTCAAAACTTTGTACCACACAGATACCGTTCTACAAATTCACCTGCTGCGCCCGGTGTAAAATCATGGGTAAAAAATTACCTGTTAATTTCCGAACATCAATTACGGCAAACGTTAACTTTTTATCTTCCCAGTTTGCTGTCAAGGTTTTCTCCCCCGTTCTTGGTAAGTCTCCATACTTAATAATACTACAGAATTAACTAAAACCCTTTCATGCTCACCGTTAATTTTGTATTTAAAGGGTATGCACAGAAAACAAATAGATACTGCAATTAATAGAAGCAAACTGCGCGGATAATAATAATCAGCAGTTCCATTAGCAAGCCCCCCGGCCCCGTTAATATTGTTCCATCCAATAAATGCAACTAACATTTTTCTGCAGTTAACTATATAATATTGATTATATAATCTGGATTATTACGGTCAACCATACGCAAAAACGGAGGAAGAAGTTTGAAAACCCTTTTTTTGTTGATCGTTTGTTCATTTTTAGCCGGGGTGGCCATCAGCTATGTGCCTTTTTACCGGCAGCTTAAATTCCGCCTGCTTGCCGACTTCTTCAAAGGTGCGGTTGTGGCCTTGGCGGCACTTTTTTTGGTGGGGACACCCATGGCCTTGGTGACGGCCGGCTGCGGGTTGCTCTGCGCCACCCGCTGGTTCCCTTACCCCCGTGAACATGAAAGAAAAATATACGGGTTGGCAGCCGGGCTGCTGCTCTTTATGGCCCCCGCTCTTTTCCTGCTGCTGCTGTTGTGGTGCCTGGCCCTGGGCCTGTTGCGGCATTCCTTTACAGAACAGCTCCTTGCTTCATTTTATCTGATGCTGCCGCTGCTGCTGTTTTTCACCGGCAAAAGCGATGTCTATATTCTTTTCAGCATCGTGCTTTTCAGCATTGTCCTGCTGGACAATTTTGAACAACTGGAAACCGGACTGCAGCAGATTTTAAACACCGGCCTGGAAAAACCCGGCGTTACGGCCACCCCCGGAGGGAAAACAAGCCCGGAAACAGGAACAGGCGCAAACACAACCTACGGGGCAATAAGGACAGTAAAGGCAACCCCTGGGGGTGAAATTGCCGGCAGCAGTCGAAAAAGAACAGGCTGCGCCGGTGAGCATACCAGCCTGGACCCCGCCCCCTGTAACAAAACCGGCGCCATGTTTTTAGCAGGCATAAATTTTTTAGCAAGTAAAATTAGGGCTAAATACTGTTTGGTGAAGAAAAGCAGAAACAGGGCCGGCCGTTGCCAAACAAGCTGCCCCGGGACGGCCCCTGCAAACTGTTCCGGCAACAGTTCCGGTAACACCCCCTTGTTTTTCCGCCAACGCCTGCGTCGCCTGGCCTATGTTTTAGCCGCATTTTTACTGGTTTTTACTTTTTTTCTGAACCGTTACGTCTACCGGGGTTTTGGTATGCAGGTGGAACTTTTTCGTAAGGGGGCTGCGGACGCCCGCGTTGTAGCCCTCACTTTTGACGATGGCCCTGACCCCCGCTTTACCCCGGATATTTTAAAGACCCTTGCTGCAGAAGATGTGAAGGCCACCTTTTTCATGGTGGGCAAACATGCAGAAAAATACCCCCAGCTGGCCCGCCAGATAGCTGCGGCAGGACATGAAATTGGCAACCACACCTACAACCACGTCAATCTGCTGCAGATCCCTACGGAACGCATGGTTATGGAAATAGAGCGTGGGGAAGAAGCTGTTTTTAATGCCACCCGCCAGCGCCCCTCCTTGTTCCGGCCCCCCCGGGGGCTCTACGATGCTAATTTGCTCAAGGAAACAAAGGACAGGGGCTATACCGTTATCCTCTGGTCGCTTTCCTCCCGGGATTGGCTGGAAATGCGCCCCCAGGATATTTCCCAGACGATCCTGCAAAAAGTTTCCCCCGGGGAAATTATTCTTTTCCATGACAGCGGCAACCTGATCCGCGCTGAAGGAGGGGATCGGCTGCCGACAGTACGTTCACTGCAAACAATCATCCGGGGCTTAAAAAAAGAAGGTTATGACTTTGTGACCATCACTGAACTGCTTATTCTTTCCGGGTTAAGCGGTGATCTTTAGCAGCCGGCTAACGGTTTTGAATCATATCCTCGTTTCTTTCAACCGGTTCGTTTAGAATGGCGTGCTCAATGCTCATCGGCTCGCCATCAACTGTCATCTGTACACGCCGGATGTAGGAAAATTCGGTGAGCACATTAACAATAGAGTTAATTGTCATCGACTCGCCGGTGGCCCCGCCCCAGTGTTTGGTATGCATTTCCTCTGAAAAATCCGTATGAGCAGTGCCGCCCATTATTTTTACACTGAGAACCTTAACCTCCGGTGGAATAGTCGGTTGCAGGTTTTTATTGTGGGGGCCCTTGATCAGTTCTTCCAACACAAGTTTAATCATCTCCTGACGGTTCGTTTCTGCCGGAAACGTGATTGTCCTGGTCTCCCCCACCAAAGCAGTAGCATCATGATTGCTAAAATATAGGACCACCTCTGCCTCTTCTTCCCGGGGTTTGACTTCAGCAGGAAAAGTCTCCATAAACCCCCGCGGCATCCCACCGGGACCCGTTAATTCTTCACCTTCCACCAATATTTTAACCTTCTTAACCGCTTCAAATTGCGTCAGGGTATTCACTACAGTGCCGACACCGATTACTTCTGCCATACTGCCGGCAAAGCGGTTAAATTCCTTGCTAAAATTGACCACCAGAGCCCCATTTTGTTCTATAGTCCCGTATACCCTGGTTTCCGGGGAAATATTGGCCCTGTACTGTTTTTTTTCCGGCCCCTTAATTAGTTCCTGCAGAACTACTGTATATTTATCTTCCCATTGCTGGTAAGAAAAACTGCGCTCCTCGGCTACAATTTTTTCGTTGCCATCGTTGCCATAATATAATTTTACAGTTTCTGTAATCGTTTGCGGTCGGGCCGTCCCCTGGTTTTCCCCACAGCCACCTAATACCATCCCTACTGCTATGAGCAACACCAGGGCCTTCCCAAAATAATTTTTCAGATCTGCCACCCCCTCTAAATGTTTGTTCCAAGCGATAAAGTTTCTATTGATTATTTTTTCCCCAGACCGGAATTTTATCAATTAATAAAACTACTGGCCCGGCAGCTGTGGCTAGGCATTTTCCTTTTCCCGGGTTTGTTTTGCCAAATTCCCGAGGTATAGCCTTCTTTTTCTTTGTGTCAGCCAGTTATCGAGCAGATAGCGGCGCATGACGGCTAAATTTTGGAAAATTCGCACCCCGAAGGCAAACACAGCCGCATAGTAAATTTCCAGCCCCAGGCGATCACCCAGATAGGTAAAGGCAGCCGCTAAAAGGGCGTTAAAAAAGAACCCGCTCAGAAAAATAACCGGGTCAAAGTGATGTTCCATATTAGCACGCAAACCACCAAAAACCGAATCAAGGGAGGCCATGATGGCCACCGCCATGTAACGTGCGTAGGCTACCGGAAAGGTAAAAGGAAAAATAAGGCCTAAAATCACGCCTGCCAGGATGCCGAACAGAGGCAGAAAAACTGTCACTGGTTTTTTCCCCTCCCGCCGGCCGGACCAACACCGTTTAGACCGGCACCGTTTAATATCTTAGAAGGCAGCAGTACCACAATAACAGTCATTATTCTTTTTCCTCCTCCGTTACCGGCCGGGCGTGTTTGAAAACAGGGCTGCCAACATAGGCAGGCAACGTAAGGTCATCCACTTTTTCGATTTGAATCTGAATCCCCCAAAATGAAAAAGTGTCCATAATGCCACCGCGCATGTGCAGGGATGAATCCAGTGCCTCGGGGGAACCCAAGGCCTGTATAACATAAGGCGGTGCAATACGCGTATTATTGACAGAAATTGTGGGGCCGGCACAGCGTATTTCAGTAGAGGCCACCACCCGCTGTTCGTTAATGGCAACTGCTTCTGCCCCGGCAGCCTTTAACTCGTTGACCAGTTTCAGCAAATCTTCATCATGAATTAAAAACAGATTGGGATCCTGCCCGGCCTGAACTGTGCGGGTGCTGTCATCAAGCGTGACGATGATTCCCGGGCCCTGCAGGGCGGTGTAACCGGCAGCCATCCTGATTACCTTTAATTCTTCCTGAATCTTATCTGTGGGATTCCGGGCGCTGAGCAGATCATTAATCTGCACTGTCAGTTTATGCACCTGCGAACGCAGCGCGTCCCGTTCTTCTTCTGCTTGTTTGAGCAATCCGGTCATCTCTTCCAGCCTTTTGGTGGGGAGGTCACTGCTGATGCCGGCCTGTGTCCGAAACTGTGCGGTAAGGGTAAGCCCCAGGATAATACAGACCAGGGTAATCCAAATCAGATTGTTGCGTTTCAAAAGGCCCACCTCCACTCTGCATTTTTTGCCCAGGCCCGGGCAACCCGGGTTACCTCTATAATTCTGTTGCCGTTTCCAGCCCTGTAAGGGCGGGCAGTTTTTTCAACCTCATTAGATTGTTATAATTATAACATACATTCCTGTTCTCAACAGCAGGCCGCTGCTGGCAATATCTGTCCCCAATACTTAAGCTTGCGATCCGCCCACATTCTGCAGGCAATAACCAAATTAAAATTAACCCCTATTATTATCCGTCCCCCCGGCGGAAAACACCGTATTAATAAAATATCCGGCCGTGGCCGGAAAAGAAGGTAAATATAAATAAAAAACCGTTATTTTTTTGCTTTCTGTTTCGGAAACAATATCAACATGAAACAAAATGTTATTTTAAAAGGCGGTTATTTTTTAACTTCCTGTTTACAGTTAAACAGTTCTGCCGTTTCCCTGGTACCGGAATATAGGCCCACGGCGCTCAGGCCTAGAACCAAACCGACGATCAACGCTTCATACCAGGTATTTTGGTTAAAATAATGATACCCCAGTGAAATCAGCAACCCTAAGAGCACAGCTAAAAGTGGACAGTATTTTTCCTTAACCCCCAGCCCTTTGGATAGCTGTACCAAGCCCATGATGATAGCGATGGCTGAGGCACCCCCCACCATTTCCATACCGGTCACAAACACCCCTCCCTATGCGAAAAGCTGTTTGTACCAGGTTATGCCCTACTGTTTCTTTTTGTTCGTCTTTTCCGGCACAGCCGGGGGGGCAGCTTCAGCTTCAGCCAGCTTTTGGCAGGCGGGGCAGAGCACGCGGCTGACGCCCCCCTTATAAAGCAGGCAATCCCCTTCTGTTTTTCTCCCGCAGCGCAGACAAGCTTGCCAACCTAACATGATATCCTGCCTTCCTTCCCTGATTTAGTTCATTCCTTAGGTCCCAATTCTTCTAAAATCCGGATTAAAAATTGCAGGGACTGCTTTTCAGTACCCTGGAAACCCTTGACTTTCAGGGCAACGGCCTTGCCGGCAAAAAGGGAAAGGTTGCGCCGGTGTTGGTGTACCAATTGCCACAGCGCCTCGCTTTGAAAAACCCTACCCTGTTCAAATTTAATGTTTAGGTCGTTTTTTTGCTGTTCAATACTTTCCACACCATTTACCCGTGCCAACTGGCGCAAACGCACCGCCAACAGCAGATTTTCAACCGGCGGCTGCAATTTCCCAAAACGATCTTCTAATTCCAATTCCATATCCTGCAGTTCCTCTTTGTTTTCCAAAGTGGCAATCCGGCGGTAAAGTTCTATTTTTTGCTGCTGGTTGGATACATAAGAAGAAGGCAGGTAGGCGTTAACCCTCAAATCAATTTTTACCGCCGCCTGCAGTGGGGCCGTAAGCGACTGTTCCGGCTGCCCTTTCATCCTGGCAATGGACTGTTCCAACAAACGGCAATAGAGTTCATAACCGACAGCCATCATTGAACCGTGCTGTTCCGGTCCCAAAAGGTTGCCGGCCCCCCTGATTTCCAAATCCCGCAGTGCAATCTTAAAACCAGAACCCAAGTCTGTAAATTCCTTGATCGCCTGCAATCTTTTTACAGCATCCTCGGACATAATCCTGTCTTTTTTATAGGTAAGGTAACAGTAAGCCAGGCGGTTGGAACGCCCCACCCGCCCCCTGAGCTGGTAAAGCTGGGCCAGACCAAAATAATCGGCAGCATAGACGACCATGGTGTTAACATTGGGGATATCCAACCCGGCTTCTACAATGGTGGTACTGACCAGAATATCGTACTCCCGCTGCAAAAATTTGTGCATCACCTTTTCCAATTCCTGTTCGGGCATCTGGCCGTGGGCCATGATAATTCTGGCCCGCGGGAGCAGTTTTTGCAGTCTGGCTACCCATTTGCCAATCGTCTGCACACGGTTATAGATAAAATAAATCTGACCATTGCGGTTCAACTCCCTTTGAATCGCTTCTTTAATCAGGTTGGGCGAATATTCAACCACGTAGGTTTGAATCGGGTAGCGGTTTTCCGGGGGCGTATCGATCACACTCAGATCCCGGGCACCGGAAAGGGCCATATGCAGTGTGCGGGGAATGGGCGTGGCCGTCATACTTAAAACGTCCACCTCCTGGCGGATCATCTTCAACTTTTCCTTGTGGCGGACCCCAAAACGGTGTTCTTCGTCTATAATCAACAGGCCCAAGTCCCGAAAAGCAATATCCTTGGAAAAAAGCCTGTGTGTCCCAACTACAACATCAACCACCCCGGCTTTTAGTTCGCGAATCACCTTTTTTTGTTCCCCGGGACTGCGAAAACGGCTTAAGAGTTCAATTTTTACAGGAAAACCCTGAAAACGTTCTTTAAAATTTTCATAATGCTGCTGCGCCAAAATAGTTGTCGGTACTAAAAAAGCCACCTGTTTGCTGTCCAGCACTGCCTTAAAAGCCGCCCGCAGGGCCACCTCCGTCTTGCCATAACCGACATCGCCGCATAGCAGCCGATCCATAGGGCGGTTGCGTTCCATATCGGTTTTAACATCCTGGATCGCCCGCAGTTGATCCGGCGTTTCCTCGTAAGGAAAGCGCTCCTCAAATTCGCCCTGCCAGGGATGTTCGGCAGAAAAGGCATAGCCGGTTACCGCTTCCCGGGCAGCATAAAGGGAAAGCAGTTCGCGGGCCAAGTCCTGCACTGAGGTTTGCACCCGTTTTTTGACACGGGCCCATTCCTGCCCGCCCAAAGAGGAAATTTTGGGACGCCGCCCTTCGCCGCCGATATACCTGCGCAAGACATCAATCTGTTCTACAGGCAGGTAAAGCTTATCTTCACCGGCATACTTGATGTAAAGGTAGTCGCGGGTAACCCCGTTGACCTCCATGGTGCGAATGCCCATATACCTGCCGATCCCATGCTGTTCATGAACAACCAGGTCGCCGCCTTTAATTTCCTGGAATTCCCGCAGCGAACTCTTTTCCTTCGTCGTTGTCCATCTTCTTTTTTTCCGCTGCGCCGGTAATATTTCCTTGTCCACTAAGACGACCAGGCGCAAAGAAGGGATCTCAAACCCGTTTTCCAGTCGCCCGGTAATAAATTTAATCTGTTGACCCGGGCCCTGTTCCCGGGAAAAATAGGCCTCCAGTTCTTGTTCGGCAAAAAGTTGCTGCAGCGCAACAGCCCTTTTTTCTTGATCACAGACGGTAAAAACCGTATAACCCCCTGACCACCAATGTTTTAATTCATCCCGCAGGAGGTTCAGGCGGCCCATAAATGAAGGCACCGGGCGAGCCTGAAAATTGACAACTTCTGCAGCCCTCACCAGTGGCAGATGGCGGGAAAAAGCAGTCAGCGCCACAATTTTCAAAGTATTTTTCTTAAATATTTCTTCCATTGTCCAAAAAATCTGCACCTGGCGGGGCAAAATATCACCCTGCAGCAATAGTTCAGCCTGGTAGCCCTGCAGCTCCTTCAAAAGTTCTTCTCCCGCAGCAGCCCCTTTTTCAGGTTCATCCCAAAAAAGAAGCCCTTCGGCAGGGAAATAATCGAGAAGCATGGCCGGCTCAGGGTAAAAATAGGCAATATATTGTTCAATTCCTTCAAAGTAACCGTTGTTCCTAAGCTGAACAAGGTAATTTTCCACCCTGGTACGCAGCCTGTCTGCTGCTTTTTCCTTGTGATCATTTTTTAGTTGCCGGGTGGCTTTTTCCATTTCCGCCGTAAGCGCTTTTATGCCTTTTTGCATAGCAGCTTCATTTAAAAGAATTTCACGCGCCGGCAAAAGGTTAAAGGCCGTGATAGTCTCCCGCGAACGCTGGCTTTCCGCATCAAAATAACGGATTGTTTCCACTTCTTCGTCAAAAAAAGAGAGCCGCAGGGGATGGGGGGTATAAAAAGGAAAAACATCCACAATGTCCCCCCGGACACTAAAGAAACCCTCACTTTCCGTCAGCTCTGCCCGTTCATAACCCATTTTTGCAAGCCTTTTTAAAAACTCTTCCCAGTTAACCTTTTGACCCACGCCAATTGTAAAGAGCTGCTCCTGCCAGGTTTTTACCGGGGTCAGTTTATTTAAAACAGCGGCCACCGGGGCAACAACGGTGGTACGTTTCCCCAAGGCCAGTCTTTCCAAAACCTTGAGACGCTGCTGCAAAATTTCTTTGCTTTGGGTTAATACTTCATCGGCATAAAAAAAATCCTTTCCCGGAAACAGGTAAACATCCCCTGCCGGTAAAAATGCCTGAATCTCTTCATAAAGCCTTTCCGCCCTGGCCATATCGCTGGTCAAAACCAGGGCTGGCAGGGTAGTACTGTCAGAAAGGGCTGCAATAAAAAAGCTGCTCTGGGAACCTTCCAAGCCGGTTACCAGCTGGGTACCAGACTTTTCCAAAGACCCCCGGAGGGAAACAAAAGAATGATCTTCCCGCCATTTTTCCAACAGAAGAGCATGCAATCCTTAAAACCCCCTACAAATAAAAATAAACCAGAAAAGACTTTAGCCTTAGTTCCCGACTGAAAGGCCAAAGTCTGGTCCTGTAATGTGAGGCCCCAATTCCCAACAATTTAGCAAAAAAACCTGGATGGTGGTTGCCTTTTTTTCTCAATTATTATTCATCAACAGGTCTGCCGGCGTTCAACTGCTTTTCAAGACAGGTAGAACAAAGGGAATAGAGCAGTAGGCCCTGTTCATCATTGTATTTTATTATATCTTCCCGCACTGTGCGCCTCAATGTATGCAAGCCCAACTCTTCTGCCTGCACACCGGCCAGCTCTATTGTTTCCAGCGGTTCACCGCAGATATCACAAATATAGGTTACCTTCACCGTCAATGCACCCTTGTTATCAAAAATGCCCAAAAAGTCACAATGCGAAATCTGCTTCTATTCTAGCACCCGCACAGAGAAAATATACCGGCAAGTCCCGGCCGGCAGGCTCTTAAACAGAGGGCAGGCAGTTATAGGCCTGCCGAAAAACCCCGTCACCCTTAGACAATAATAAAAAAGTGTGCAGTACAAAACAGGTGTCTGTACCTGTTAATAAAAAAATTACAATTTTTTACGTGTCGGGTGGGTAATTCCTGTTTGTTTGCTAGCCTGATCCTTCGTTTTCATCATTTTCAACAAATTGGGCATTGTACCTGTTCATCGCTGCCGCCAGGCCCCGGGCCAAAAATGTTTCTGCAGCATCGGCGGCCAGTTCTACCGTTTTTAATATGCTTTTTTCCTGGTCAGCGGTAAAAGGTGCAAGTACATAATCCACCCCGTTTTCTGCCCCTTCAGCAGGGCGGCCGATACCCAGGCGTAAACGGGCAAACTGATCGTTTCCTACAAAAGTGAGCACCGAAGACATCCCCCGGTGCCCGCCGCTGCCGCCTTTGGAACGCAGTCGCAGCCGGCCCGGGGGAAGATCAAGATCATCGTAGACAACTAACAACTTTTCCGGTTGCAGGGCATAAAATTGCAAAAGATCGCGCACTGCCCTGCCGCTGCGGTTCATATAGGTTAAAGGCTTGGCCAGAACAACCCTTTTCCCGGCAAGCATAACCTGGGCCACCAGAGACCGGCAGCATTCCTTTTCCAGGTTTACCCCGGCACGGCCGGCCAGCACATCAATAACCCAAAACCCGACGTTATGCCGCGTGAGGGCGTACTGCATCCCCGGATTTCCCAGGCCGACAATTAAAAACAAGGCGTTCCACCTCGGAAAATAGATTTATTCCTCTTCTGCAGCCTCTGCCTCTTCCTCTTCTGCCTTTCCTTCTTCCGCTTCGTCCACTACTTCCCCTTCCTCCAGTTCTTCTTCCTCTTCTTCCTCTTCTTCCACCTGCGGCACAATGACAGAAGCAATTGTTTCTGCAGGATCGGCCAATATTTCCACACCTTCAGGTGTGGGCAGGTCAGAAACGGTGAGGACATCGCCAATTTCCATGCTGTCAACAGTAATTTCAATAAATTCAGGGATATCTGTTGGCAGGCAGCTGACCAATACCTCCCGCAATTGGATCTGTAAAACGCCGCCTTCCTGAATACCGGCAGGTTCCCCAATCAGGCTGAGGGGCACTTCCACCTCCAGCTTATCTTCCATAGAAATGCGAATCAAATCTGCATGCAGGTAAAAATCCCATTGCAAAGGGTGTATCTGCAGCTCCTTAACCATCACCGTTTCTACGGAGGTTCCATCATCACCTTTAATTTCCAAATCGAGCAGGACGTTGGTTCCTGCGGCTGTACCCAAAGCCCTTTTCAGGTCTGTACTGTCCAAGACAATGGTACGTGGCTCAATACCGCGGCCATAAACCACCGCCGGCAATAAGCCTTTGTTTCTCATTCTTTTTTTACTGCCTTTATTGCCTCTTTCTCTTGGAACAGCCTCCAGTTTGATGTTTTCCATAATCCTCAACCCGGCCCCTGGACCGGGAAACCCCCTTTTATATTTAATTAAATAGTTTACTTACTGAAAGTTCTTCATGAATACTTTTAATGGCCTCCCCGAGCAGGTCTGCTACAGATAGCACTGTAATTTTATCCAGCTTCAGATCGCCATTTAATGGAACCGTGTTTGTTACCACCACTTCTTTCAAAGGCGAATCCAGAATGCGCTGCTTGGCCGGACCAGAGAGAACGGCATGGGTGCAGCAGGCATAAACCGCCCGTGCGCCTCTTGCCAAAAGCTCCACGGCACCCAGCGTGATGGTCCCTGCTGTATCGATCAGGTCGTCGATTAAAATTGCTTCTTTACCGCGTACGTCCCCGATGACATTCATAATTTCAGCCACATTGGGTTCGGGGCGTCTTTTATCAATAATTGCCAGCGGCATCTGCAGGCGGTCCCCCAGCTCACGAGCCCGTGTCACTCCTCCTAAGTCAGGAGAAACCACCACACCATTGCTGATCTTTTTTTCCAGATAATACTTGGCCAAAATGGGAATCCCCAAAAGATGATCCATGGGTATGTTAAAAAAACCCTGAATCTGTCCGGCATGCAGATCCATGACGATAATCCGATCTGCTCCCGCCGTTGTCAATAAGTCAGCTACCAGCTTGGCCGTAATCGGATCCCGGGCCCGCATCTTGCGATCCTGGCGTGCATAACCATAATAAGGGATAACCGCGTTGATTCTGCCCGCTGAAGCTCTTTTCAATGCGTCGATGTAGATCAAAAGCTCCACCAGGTTATCGTTAACCGGATGACAGAGGGGCTGGATGATAAAAACATCGCTGCCCCGGACACTTTCCCCGATATAAACAGAAAATTCACCATCGCTGAACTGCTTAACCTCACTTAAACCCAGAGGAACATCCAAATACCCGGTAACTTCCTTCGCTAAGGGTATATTTGCCGAACCGGCAAATATTTTGAGCTCCCGCCCGTTTCGCAATGTTTTTCCCCCCAAAAATTTATCCACCCGGAAAATAGACAGCCGCCGCCAGGTTTACCTTTACCTTCTATTTTTTCTTTAAAAATTTTTTAGCCAAACCTTCTTTGAGCTTCGCCTGCGAGCGGGCAATAACCAACGCCTCCGGAGGCACATCCCGGGTTATGGTGGAACCGGCAGCAATAAAAGCACCCCGGCCGATTTTTAAAGGCGCTACCAGGTTGCTGTTACAGCCGACAAAAGCGCCGTCCTCAATCTGCGTAAGGTGCTTGCGGCGGCCGTCATAATTCACAATAATGCTGCCGGCGCCCATATTAACATCAGCCCCCATCTGCGTATCGCCGATATAGCTTAAATGGGGCACCTTGCTGCCCCTGCCGATCGTGCTGTTTTTTACTTCGACAAAATTCCCGATTCTGGTCACAGCTCCAATATTGCTGCCGGGGCGGATATGCACATAGGGCCCGATATTGGCCCCTGCCCCTAAAGTACTATCGGTAACCAGACCCTGCCGGCAGGTAACGTCATTTTCCACAATGGTATTGATTAAATGCAAACCGGGGCCCAGCGTGCAGTTTTCCCCCACTACGGTTTTGCCTTCAAAGATACAGTGGGGATAAAGCAGTGTATCCCTGCCGACGGTCACATTAACGTCCAGATATGTTGAAACCGGGTCTAACATGGTAACCCCGGCACGCATCAGGCGCAGGTTAATTTTTTCCCGCATCAGGGCCGCAGCATCAGCCAGCTGGGCACGGTCGTTGATACCCAGCGCCGAATGAGCATCAACCGTTAAAAAAGCGCCGACTTTGTAACCCGCCCCGATCAGGAGGGGCAGCAAAGCGGTCAAATAGTATTCGCCTGTCACTTTATTTTGCGGCAGCCGGGGCAGCAGATCGTGGAGGGCATGCGCAGCAAAACAATAGCAGCCCGTGTTAATTTCGTTAATCTTTTCCTGTCCGGCATCCAGGTGCCGGTCTTCCACAATTTCCCGCACCTGTCCTCGTTCATCCCTGATCACCCGTCCATAACCCTGCGGGTTGTTCAGCGCGGCGGTCAAGACAGTTGCTGCCGCCCCCTGCCGGCGATGGTCAGCCAACAGAGAACCCAGCACCTCGCTGTCCAACAGGGGGGTGTCCCCGCAAAGCACTAAAACTTCGCCTCCGGCCGGTAACTGTGGCAAAACCTGCTGCAGGGCATGTCCTGTCCCTAACCGCTGCACCTGTTCCACATAAGAATAACCGCTGCCAAAGTAATCCCTAATCTGCACTGCTCCCCGGCCAATCACCAAAACCTGTTTTTTAGTCAACACCCTGGCAGCCTCCAAAACATGCCAGAGCAGGGGGCGGCCGCAAAGCGGGTGCATCACCTTTGGCCCGGCAGATTGCATCCGCGTCCCTTCACCTGCCGCCAGAATGACAGCCCACGGCTGTTCCATTTAAAACCCTCTCCCTTACCTTTACCTTGTCCCCTTCCCGGCGATCAACCTGTTTGATCGTCAACAGGGACCCGCGTTATTCATGGGGCCTGTTCACTTTCCAAAATCCGGCGCACTAACATCAAATCATCATCTTTATCCACGTCAAAACTTATCTCTGCATGGCGGCTGATGATCGCCCGTGCACTGATCCCAAAAAGCTCAGAAAAACGGGCCTCTAAACTGGGTATGGAAACCTTTTTTGCCAGGGCACGCAACACAAAACCCGTCCCCAGTAAAGAAACCATTTTCAAGGGGTTCTTACGATTTTCCATAAATTTATGCAACAAAGGCACCGCCGGTTCTATTTTTACCGGGTTTACCAAAAAGATGTTACCCCCGGTAAAGGGGCCCTCCTGTAAAGAAACATAAGTGCGCCGCACACCGGGGAATGTTTTTTCACAGTCATCCCTGCTAACAATGGGATAATAAAAATCATGCCTGTAAGGGGCGCACTGGCGCAAAAAATCTTCCACTGCTGCAGGGCTCACCAAGGGGATATCAGCTGTGCTAATCAGCACGGGATTATCCGTTTGTAAAAAACGGATAGCAGTTAACAGATTATCAAGTATAGAACCGCTTTCGGGAACCACCTTGAGGGAATATTCATCCTGTAGAAAAATAAGTGCCTCTTCAGGACCCACCAATACTATTCTCTTTATTTCCTGCACCCGGCGGTATGTCTGCAAAACGTAACATACCATAGCCTGCCGCCCTATTTTCAGGAGGGCCTTGTTATAAGGCTTCTCCTGTCCAGCTAATCCTTCATCCGGGCCGCCGGCCAGGACAATACAGTCGATCACAAAGCATCGCCGTTCCTTTTATTTTAAATTGTTTCGGTCAAAACAACGCTGCACCCCTGTGCCGCAAGCCCTGCCGCAACCTGCTGCAGCCGGTCTTCATCCTTTGTCAAGGCAAAAACTGTGGGCCCGCTACCGGAAAGCAGAGCCGGCAGTTCTAAGTGCAGCAACTTTTCTTTTAAAGCAGCAACTTCTTTTTGCAGTGGGAAAACTGACAGCTCCAGGTGGTTGCAAAGCAACATTTTTATTGCTGCACAGTCTTGTAAATTTTCCCGAAGAAGCTGTACCATCTGTGCCGTCCTGTTCTCCTTCGGTATTTTATCCAAATTCAGGTAACTATAAACCTGCGCAGCGGAAAGCGCCAGTCCCCCGGGGGAAACTAAAAGCACTTTGGTGTGCGGCAAAGGCGGCAAGGCCTGCACCAGTTCACCCCGCCCGGTAGCCAGCGCTGTACCCCCCTCAAGAAAAAAAGGCACATCAGAACCCAAGATGGCCCCCATTTCCTGTAAAATTTCTTTTTTCAGGGACAACCCCCAAAGTTTATTCAGCCCTGAAAGCACCGCCGCCGCATCGCTGCTGCCCCCGCCGAGGCCGGCTGCGACCGGAATTCTTTTTATTAATTTTATCCGGACCCCTTTTTGCGGGGCGTAACGCTGTTGCAGCAAAAGGGCTGCCTCATAGGCCAGGTTACCCTCCCCCTGGGGAAGCAGCCCGGCGGGCCCCGGCACAAAACCACTTTCTAATGCCGGCTGTTTATGGTCCATTCCGCCACCAGTGCAACCCTGGTCTGCCGACCATGGTGCAGAATCGCCGGTGCAGCACAGTTCAATTTTACTGCCCGGCAGGACCTCCAGGTAAAGGGTATCACAAAGTTTAAGCTCTTGCAAAATAGTTCTAATCTGATGAAAACCATCCTCCCGGCGGTAAAGAACTTCCAGGGTCAGATTTATTTTTGCAGGAGCCTCTACCCTTAAACATTCCATTTTAAAGATAGCTGATCAACCGTGTATTTTGGGTCAGGCCCGGTATCCGCCCGCGTTTGGCCAAGGGAACACCATCAATTTCCTTAATATCCATGGTCATATCAATAGCCCGTGCCCCGGCAATATAGCTGCCTACGCCGAAAGCATCGGCCCCGGCCTCTACCAGCTGCGGGATGCGTTCCAGGTTGATGCCCCCGGAAACAAAAATCTGCACAAAGTTATAGCCGGCCTGATCCAGGCGGGCGCGCACTTCGGCAACAAGCCCGGGTGTAACACCGCCTCTTTCGCCAGGCGTATCCAGCCTGACAGCAAGCAGGCGATCACCCAGGGCAGCAGCCACCCTTAAGGTTTCCTCGGCCTCATCCTTAAAAGTATCCACCAAAATAATCCGGGGGGAATCAGGAGGCATGGTCCGATCATAGAGCAGGGCTGTTTCCACCGTATCCCCGACGATCAAGACCGCAGCATGGGGAACTGTGCCCGTAGGCTCCCTTCCCAACAACTTGGCCCCTAAAATACAGCTGCAGCTCTGTGCCCCTCCTACCACGGCAGCCCTTTCCATTACCGGTGCCACAGCGGGATGAACATGGCGGGCGCCAAAAGCAAAAATCGGCTTGTCACCGGCGGCATCGCGGCAGGCCCGGGCTGCCGTAGCCCACCCGCTGGCACTGGCCAGCATGCCTAACAGAGCCGTTTCATACATGCCAAATTCATCATAGGGCCCGCTAATCCGCATGACCACTTCTTTTTCCCCGACGTCCTCGCCTTCCGGGATGGCCCAAAGAGAAATCTTCTTATCTTTTAAAAGGTTAAAAGCTTCTTCTATCCCTGCCAAGACCCCGGCCCTGCTACAAAAAAATTCCGCCACCACAGGAGTTTTTTCTTTGCCGGCATAAGTAAGCAGTTCCCTGGTCCGTACAAAATAAATATCAGCAGTGGCCCCCTTGACAATTTCTTCGTGGGATGCACTGTGGAAGATCCGTCCTTCTTTTATCCGGAATTCCCGTACATCGTTAACACCTCTTAATTCTTTCAAAAATGTCCCCCCCGACAGGTTGGTTTGGGCTGTCTAAAGCGCCTGTCCATGATGATCATAATCCCCGGTTTTATTCTCCATTTCCCAAGTAAAATCCTTTAATTTCTTCCTTTGTTCAACAGTTATAATCATTTTAATATCTGTAAAAACCTGCGCGGGCATTTTTAAAAGAAATTTCCAGCCGGAAAATAAAGCAAACAGGGCTTCAAAGCCAAAAAGCAGATCCGGGGGGAAAAATATGTAAGGGTATACCGTTAAACGGTATACCCTGCCACCCCACTTTAGTGCCGGGTGTTATCCGGGGAATCAGTATCAGAAACGGTTTTTTCCGCTCTTTCAATAGCCTTTCTGACCAGGTTGCCACAGTTACGCGAGGTAACCTCCCCAAATCCTTCCCTACGGGCGATTTCACCAACACCGAGCTCATCAGCCAGTTCGAATTTAAGGGCATCAGACATAACCCGCCTTCTTCTTGCCATTAAATTCTCAACTCCTTTTTTTAGTGCGGCAGCCTTAATAGCTTATACCAACCAAACAAAAATATAGCTGTCAATTATTTGATTTCGCCCTTATTGAAGTTGCAATAACGGCCGCTCATATTTTTTAAAGCAGGCCCTGCAGATATTTTTCAAACTCCGGCACAAAGTCCTCCGGGCGTGTTAAAAAGTCAAAATGGGCCGGATTGGCCACAAAAGCGCTGTACTGGGGAACGTTCTTTAACAAAGAAAATTGTGGGACATCCTGCGGCACTGCCCGGGCCGGCAGCGGCAGGACGGCATAATGCGGATTGGCCGCAAAAAAGGGACTCTCAACAGTTCCTTCGCTGTTCGCGCGGCCGGCTTCACTGCCACGACGTTCAACATCGCCGCCACCTGTGCCGGTTTGGAGATCGGCATGGCCGGCAGCAGGGGATTCCGGCACAGGCCCTGCAGCACCGGAAAAATTGACGCCGGCACCCGGGCGGTCAACCCCGGCAATCTCCTTGTAATCCCCGCGGCCGGAGGCAGCAGCAGCTGAAACCAGCCCAAAGTAGCCCCCGCCCCCCATTTCCACTAAGGGTTCATAAACTGACTGAAAGGCAGACGCCACCAGGTTGCTCATCACTAAAAAATCTGTCCCGGGGTTAATCGTGATATGGCCGAAATCAGGCGGGATCAGCACCTTGTCCCCGGGCCCGGCGTCTACCACAATCACCTGGGCCAGCCCTTGGCGGGGGTCTTGCAAGTCATGTGGTTTCTGCATTAGATAGCAGGCCCGTCCGTGGAGCACTTCATAGACCTCAGGATAAGTACAGCTTGCCCCCGGTTTGAGGGGATGATAATGGCCGGCTGTTTTTATATATTCCAAACCGATACGGCCCGGTTCCAAAACGGTAACATCGTAGCGTATCCCTTTTTCCTGGAAAAGCTCCCGGTGTTCAGAAAGGTTGAGAGCACGGTACATATAATAGAGGGCGCGTTCGTCCTCTGCCCGATCCGGCTCCCCGGCCGGGTAAAGCACGGCCCGCATCTCCCCCAACCGGCGCACTGCCGGCGCCAACACTTTTTTTTCAGGGCCGTAAAGCAGTTCCCTGGGCCCTGCCTCCCACCACAGCGGCAAACCGCTCAGTACTAGTTCTCTAGTCATAAACAAGATCCGGTTCTTTTTCCGGATCAGCCTCCTCCCTGCAAGTTCATTTCTACCCCTATACTTAAGTTATGCCTGTAACCAAACATCCATAACATATTTCTCACCCTTCCCGCCTGCTTCCTGCCCCGAGCGCTTCTCTTTCTTCCCTTTCCCGCTTTTTAATATAAAAAGCCAGGTCTGCTATCCGGCTGCAGTAGCTCCATTCATTGTCATACCAGGAAACCACCCGGACCATGTTCCCGCCAACAACCATGGTACTCAGGCCGTCAACAACGCTGGAATAGGGACTGCGCCGGTAATCTACGGAAACCAGCGGTTCTTCGCTGTAAGCCAAGATACCGGGCATCTCTGCCGCTCCCCGCTGCAAGGCGGCATTAACCGCCCCGGCGGTAACATCTCTCTTTTCCAACAGGGCCACAATATCCAGGAGGGAAACAACCGGCACGGGAACGCGCACCGCAAAACCGTCCAGACGCCCCTGCAAATCGGGGATAACCTCGCCTACTGCCTGCGCAGCGCCGGTGGAAGTGGGGATCAGCGAAAGGAAAGCCGCCCGGGAACGCCTTAAGTCGTCGTGGGGATAATCCAGCAGGCGCTGATCATTGGTATAGGCATGGGTGGTGTTAATCAGCGCCTTTTCCACACCGAAGTTGCGCTGCAGCACCTGGGCTACAGGCGCCAAGGCATTGGTTGTACAGGAAGCATTGGAAAGAATGCGATGTTTGCCCGGTTGATACTGCTCCTCATTGACCCCCATCACCACTGTTAGATCCGGGTCTTTCATCGGTGCGCTAACGATCACCCGTTCTGCCCCCGCCTGCAGATGCCTGGCAGCGGCCTCCCGCTGCCGAAATACCCCTGTGGACTCAATGACCACCTCTACACCCAAATCCCCCCAGGGGATTCTTTCCGGTTCCTCTTCCCAAAAAGTGCGAATTTCGCTGTCGTCAACAAGAATAGAACTGTTTTTAACCCGCACCTCATAAGGCAACTTATCATAAAGGGAATCATAACGCAGCAGATGCGCCAGCGTTTTATTATCCGTAAGATCGTTGACCGCCACCACCCGCGCCCCTTTTTCCAAAAGAGCGCGGCAGGTAACCCGGCCGACCCGCCCAAAACCATTGATGCCTATTCTGACACTCATCGTCACAAAACCTCCTTTACTTTTATAACTTACCCTGCTTTTTAAGCAGAGATTCTTGACATCTTTTAGGCCTTATAGGAGAATATAGTGAAAAAGGGGGTTTTCTTCATAATGGGAACAATTCACGTTGCCGTCAGCGGGGCCTGCGGCCGGATGGGGCAAAAAGTCTGTCAGACCATCCTGCAGGAAAAAGACCTGAAGCTAAGCGCTGCCTTTGATCTACAGGAACAGGGTGAGGATTTGGGCGTTATTTTGGAAAATCGGCCCCTGGGAATCGTAATCGAAGCGCTTACAGCGGAAAATTTAAAAAAACATGGACCGGATGTCATGGTTGACTTCACAACACCGATGGTCGTCATGCAAAATATTAAGGTAGCCCTGCAATGCGGGGTCCGCCCTGTTGTCGGCACCACGGGCATTACCCAGGTTGACCTGGCCCGCGTCAGCCGGCAGGTAGAAGAGGCTGCCCTCGGCGCCATCATCGCCCCAAATTTTGCCCTGGGGGCCGTGCTGATGATGAAGTTTGCCGCTACAGCCGCACGTTATTTTCCCCAGGCGGAAATTATTGAACTGCACCACGACAAAAAAATTGATGCCCCTTCGGGGACGGCGCTTAAAACAGCGGAAATGATTGCCCGGGAACGGCAGGCCGAACCGGTCCATAAGGAAGAGCTCCTCAAACTGCCGGGGGCCCGGGGTGCACTGCAGGAAGAAGTTCATATCCACAGCGTACGGCTGAACGGCTTGATCGCCCACCAGGAGGTACTCTTCGGCGGCCCGGGGCAAACACTCCTGATCCGCCATGATTCTTACGATCGCAGTTCCTTTATGCCCGGCGTAGTCTTGGCGATTAAAAATATTGTCAAATTACAGGGGCTGGTTTACGGCTTGGAAAACCTTTTAAACCTTTAGCACAATTGCCGGCGGCGGTAATCATCATTTACCAACAAGCACCATCCAGGGGTAAAAAGCATATACATATAAAGTAACTGCCACTGGAGGTGTGCTGCAAAAATGCTTTTACAGGGGAAAAAAATCGGTTTTGCATTGACCATGACCCAATTAGGCAACGTTACTATCCTGCAGGAAATAGAAAAAATTATGATTGCCGGGGCAGAACTAGCCATTATCCTTTTGGATCCCAAGGCCAAAGAAGAGGCCCTTTGGGAACGGTTTCAGATTATCTTTCAAGCTGCTGGCACAAAAATTCGACAGGAACAGACATTAAACCACACTGTGCACGCCGCAAAACCGGGGGAAATTAGTTCCCCAACAACCTACCCCTTTTTAGATCTGCTGATCATTGTGCCTGATTCGGCAACCTTACTTGGTTTTCTGGAACAATTTGTGGCCGAAAACCGCCTCAATCTACCCCTGGTGCTGGTCACTTCCTTGGGAAACAAACCGGTGCTCCCCTGGGGGCAGATCTCCACCCTTATGAAGAAAAAGGGTATCTTTTTTGTTCCTTTTGGACCCATTGAATTGAAACAAGATCAAAAAGGAGACAATGAGCTCATTTTCAGCCGCATGGACCTGCTGACAGAAACTTGTGCCGCTGCCCTGGAAGGACACCAGCTGGAACCCTCTGCCTGGGAAAATCTTTCCCTGCCCCACTGATTAATTGTCAACCAGGTTTCTTCAAGCCCGGACATCAACCTTTATTAAAGGAAGGTTTTCTACAAAAACGCTGCTTTATTTCCCGGGAAAAGGGGCATGCTAGGATTAATTATCCTTGCAAAATATCCTGGCGGCAACAAACAGCCCCAACAAGCTATCGCATACAGAATATTAATTCCCAATTTGTAGGCCTATCATTTTAAAGGGTTGGTGCAGCTGACTGATGGAACTGAATTTGTTTGCTCTTTTATTGGCCGCGCTGGCCGGCGCCACCATGGCTGTACAAGGCACGCTGAATGCCTCGCTGAGCAAAGTTGTGGGCTTGCTGGAAGCTACGTTGATCGTGATGATCATCGGCGCCCTGACAACCTTGCTGGCCTTATATCCCTGCGGGCTGGGTAAGGGCAACGTCCTAAAATTGGGGACGGCTCCCTGGTATACCTTGGGGGGAGGGGTACTGATTGTGCTGATCACCTATGGGGTGGCCGCCAGTATTCCCAAAGTGGGGGTGGCCAACGCCACCACGGCAATTGTTGCCGCCCAGGTAGCGACCGCCCTGTTAATCGATCATTGCGGCTTTTTCGGCATGGAGGCCCTTTCTTTCACTTGGTGGAAGGCGCTGGGCCTGGTATTTTTAGTAACAGGAACCTATATCATGTTAATGCAATAAAAAAATGAAGTAAAATATTAATAACCGACAGAAACCGTCATATTTCGACACATGGGGAAAGGGCACCCTTTTGCGAGGTTAACAGAAAAATAAAACAAGACGCCGGGTACACCTTGCAGACAAACAAAAAAGCCGGGTAAATTTCCGGCTCCTGTTATAAGCAAGGTGTCTTAACATAATACAGGTATAAGGTATACAGGTGTGGCCTTTAGGCAACCGTCCATGGCAATCCGGGCCGCAGGAACCCGGTTACTTTAAACAAGGGTTATTCAGTGTAAAACATTTTCATCATCTTCACCAAAAAATTCTTCAAAATTTTCCTTCAGCACTTCGCCAAAAGGCAAGGAATGTTCGGCCACTTTTTCTGTAATAAAAAGCGGTGTCCCGCTGGTCAGAGCCAGGGCTACACCATCGCTGGGCCGGGAATCAACTATAATTTCCTGGTTATCTTTTTCCAGAAAAATCTGCGCATAATAAGTGCCTTCACGGATATCGTTTACCACGATTTTACGAATAGTTGCATCCAGTTTTTGACAAAGCGATACGATCAGATCATGGGTTAACGGCCGTGGCAGCACAAATCCGTCCAGCCGCAGGGATATTATCTGGGCTTCACCGAGGCCGATGCCGATCGGCAAAATTATTGTCTCCTCCTGATCCATCAACAACAACAAAGGATTTTGTTCCTGATCCAACCCCACACCTTTTACTTTTACTGCAATCATTTTTTTCTGACCCGGCTCAAAGAGGAAGCCGGGCCGACACCTCCTTTCTTCCCTGAAATCTTCCAGATTTCCCGTCCCGGGAAGAATTGCCTTGATCATACCAGATGTACAGACCAGGGGCAATATTATAAGAGTTTTATTTTAAACTTTTACTTTTGGCATTTTGGACCAGGGAAAAAATTTTGGCTACAGTTTTCTCCACCTTTACACTTTGTTCCTGAATTTTTTGCAGTAAGTTTTCCTGGTGCTCTTCATCCTGGGAAAGAACCTTTTTTAACTCTGCCAAAAGCTTTTGTGAGGTAAGCTCCTCCAGGGAAAAGGCGGGCTTTTCACCTATATTCTTTAAAAATGCGTTTACTTTCGGATCATAGGGCAGTGCAATAAAGGGCACACCGCTAAGTGCAGCAAAAATCAGGGCATGCAGCCGCATCCCAATCAACAGGTCAAGCTCTCCCATTAGCTGCAAAAGTTTATCCGGTGCAAGGGGTCCTTCATAAACCTTCCCTTTGGAAAGAGGATGGGAGGCCATCACCTTTGCCAAAGGGAAATCCTTTTTGCGATGAAAAGGCAGGTAAAGCAATTTGGCTCCAAATTCCTGGCGCAAATAATAGCACCCGTTGGCGATTACCGTTTGTATTTTCTGATCAAAAACCTTTTCACCAGGATAAGGACGGAGGGCGATCCCCACTAATAGTTCACCCGGTGGTCTTCTTAGGCCACTGCCTTCCCGAAAAGGGGCCCTTCCCCGGGGGGCAGCCGGGCGCAAGGAAAAAACCGGATCGGCGGTGATTTCAATTTCCTTGCTAATCCCCAAATCCCTTAAAAAACAGGCCGAAGCCACATCCCGCACGCTGATAAAATCAACCCGGGAAAGCACCTTTTTTACCGCAAGCCGGCTCCAACGGGAACGCAACGGCCCCACCCCCTGGGCAAAAACAGCAACCTTGGCACCCAGGAATCTGGCCAGTTCCATCATGCCCAAATAGTAGGGTATTGTGCGGGGGCCGGTCACATCCTGCAACAGCCCGCCGCCGCCGCTGACCAGCAGATCGGCCCGGCGCAGGGTACTGACGATGGAAGAAAGGCAAGTACGGGAGACCGCCTCAACCTGGTAGGCCTTGCGGGTATGGCCCGGATCTGCAGAAAAAACAATGAGTTCAATATCCGGTTGGCAGCGGCGCAAAGCTGTAACCAAAGCCTTTAAAATAGCTTCATCCCCGGCATTGTGAAAACCATAGTAACCCGAAAGGGCAATTACGGTCAATAGTGCATCCCCTTCCTGCTAAAGACCCGTTTACCAGCCTTTTCTGCATCTTATTCCACTTGGTAGTCACCGCGTATTAAAAAAATAACCTGTGTTTCCGGTATGATGCCCCGCCCGTCGTCACGGGAGGAAAGAAGCAGGTGATCGGCCTTAACAGGAGCCCCGGAAATCAAGTTGCATCCTGCCGTCAGATCTGAAAGCCCGCCCCCGGGGCCCGCCAAAACCTTGGCCCGGCCGCTGCGTAAAATCATTTCTGTCCCGGAACCGGCCAGCATTTTTTCCCCGGCAGCGATCGTCACAATTTCAAAAGCTGCAGCTGAAACCGCAGGCTCTGCAGGTGCAGGCCGCCCGGTTTCACACGTTTCCAATTTTTGCAGGCGTTCTTCCAAAAGCCGGCGTTTATTTTGTTCTTCCTGCAAGGCCTGGGAAAGATAGGCCTTGGCCCAACTCTCCGTGATCAAAGGATCACTTTCAGAGCCGGGGGCAGTTGTACCGGCATTGGCAGCCTGTCCCCCGATGAAAATTACCAGCAGCAACCCCAAAGATAACGCGCCCAACCACCACCATTGTGCAACCCGCCTGCTGCAACCCGGTGTTTTTACGCCCGGATCAGGCTTTTGCATGATGTAAAGCCCCCTTTGCTACATTTTCTTCATACATATCTGCGGCGACACTGTTCCAAAAACTCTTCTTCGCTGCGGCCTTCTGCCTCCAACTGCATCCGAATCGTCTCTACCTGTGCATAGCGCTGTACATCCTTCAGATCCCTTAAAAAGCGATAAAGACCCAGTCTGCGCCCAATCCTGAAATTAGCCCTTCTTTCCAGGGGCATGCCCAGATAGCTGTCGATTATCTCCAGCAGCGCCTGCCGATCACGGGAAAGATCGCCTTCAATTTCTTCCAGAAGATTAAGAATGTGGTCACTGACAATGTAACTGCCGGCCTGCAGGTTTTCCAGCAGCAACCTTTCTTCATTAACAACACTGTCATCATCCAACAGCTTAAATTCCCCGGCCAGAACCTTTTCCTGCAGGGGTGTCCCCCCCCGGGCTGTCAGGGTGCGTATGCGGATAAAGTGCGGATCGATGGCGCTGAGAACCTTGGCCGTATCCACAGCATGTTCCAGCCACATTTTGCGCCCGCCCAACCCTAAGAGCACATATTCGCTCAGGCTTAAACCGGCTTCCTTGACCTTTAAGCCGGCCTCAATATGTTCGGCGGCGGTCACCCCTTTGCGCATGTATGCCAAAAGGGGATCGTGCCCGGATTCCAGCCCGATATGTACCCTGTTTAAACCTGCTTCCCGCACCAGCTGCAGTTCAGAAACGTTCCGCCTGCTAACTGTTTTGGAGCGGGCATAGGTTGTAATCCTTTCCACCGTAGGAAACTGTTCCCTGATAAGAGTAAGCACCTCTGCCAGCTGTTCCGCCGGCATAATCAAATTGTCGCCATCCTGCAAAAAAACGTTCTTTCCCCCGTGATATAGCCAGAAAGCAACCTGCAGCAGTTCCGGTTCCTGACGGTAGACAGCCTGCAGTGTATTGCGGCTTATCTTTAACTCTTCACCTAATTGAAAGGCATAGGCCTTAACCTTGGCCTGCGCCTTGGCCAGCGCTTCAATATCCTTTTTAATCTCTTCAACCGTGCGGCGGGAAAATTTTTTCCCCTTATAGGAGGGACAAAACAAACATTTATTCCAGGGGCAGTTGCGCGTCACCCTGATAAAAAGGCTTTCTGCCTCACTGGGGGGGCGGATCGGCCCCTGTTCAAAAGTCATTAATTCAGCACCACCTTCAGAGCATGCACAGCACTTCTTTATATATATTATGCAGCAGCTGCCCATTAAAATTCTCCAGGCTTGCCTTTAAAAGGAAGGGCCAGTATAATAAACTTGATAACAGTTCCTTTTCCAAGCAACTTTCCCGGCAGCCTGCCGCCATCAGAAAACTGGGGCAGGCCCCCCTGCACATTATAAGCAAAGGGTAAATTGCATTGCCTGGTAAAAGAAGATAAAGGAAACTGCCCGAGAGGTGATCGGCCCTGGAAGAAGAACAAATTTTTGTTCAACAGCGCATGCGCATGGTCAAACAACAACTACTGCCGCGCGGCATTAAAAACCCGCGGGTTTTAGAGGTTTTTAACAAACTGCCGCGCCAGCTTTTTGTCAGCCCGGAACAAAAACACTTAGCCTACGGGGATCATCCTCTTCCCCTCAACCTGGGACAAACCATTTCCCAGCCCTACATCGTCGCCCTGATGACCCAGTCCCTGGAACTGCACGGCCATGAAAAAATATTGGAAATCGGCACGGGTTCCGGCTACCAGACCGCTATCCTGGCTGAACTGGCCGCTCAGGTCTATACAATAGAACGATTTTCCGCCCTGGCGGAAAAAGCAGAGGAAATCTTACAAAAAATGGGTTACCAAAATATCTGCTTCCGCATTGGTGATGGCGCCGCAGGATGGCCGGAAAAGGCTCCTTTTGATTGTATTCTAGCAGCTGCAGCCCCGGAAAACGTACCGCCGGCCCTTTTAGAGCAGCTAACCGCAGCAGGCGGCCGCCTGATAATACCCTTGGGCAGCGCCTTGCACCAGGAGCTGACGCTTATTGTAAAAGAGGGGGAGAAGATAACCCGCCAGGTCCTTTGCAACTGCCGCTTTGTACCGCTGGTTACGGAAAATTGACAGCATACCTGCAGTAATCCTGTCCCCACAGGGAAAACTTCAGGACACTTTTTTTAACGTCAGGCCCTGCAGGTGTAAGCCTGCTAAACAGTTTTAAATAGACTGGCTGAAGAACCAGCGTTTGCGCCACACCCGGAAACCTTTATACCTTTGACTATATTATTTTTTAGCTTTCAACTGTCAGCCGAATAAAAACACCGGCTGCTACGTTACAGCAATTTATTATCAGTTGCCCCGTCCTGCTGTTAATTTCAGGCCAGTTCTACCTGCCCCCAGGCGGCAATTTTATCCGCCAAAATCAGCAGGGCCCCTTTTACGCCGGGTATGCTGCAGGCAAATTCAAGGGCTTCTTTCAGATCTGCAGGGCACTGGACCATGTTGGCCGCAGCCGTGGCTACAGCGTCGGCCAGGGCGGCAGCGTCAGCTAAGATTACGGCCGCATCAGCCCGCCCCCGGCTGTAAGAATGCCCTTTGGTGCCGGAAGAAGTGCAGATACCGCAAAGCCCGGCCCGGGGTCGAACCCTGACCGCCATTTTTCCACCGGGGAACGCATCCCCGGCGAGCACACCGACGGTAACCGGCTGGCTGCAGCGCAGAAAAATATCGCCGCCATTTTCCACAATCACAGCGCGGGAAAATTGCAGCAGCCATTCACCGGCGCATTGGGCAAAAGCCCCTGCCACGGCAGCCATGGGGCCAACTCCGGCCAAGTTGCCGGCGCGGGCCATCTCCAAAGCCAACGGCGGGGCCCCGGGGCCGACCAGGTAGGGTTGCAAGGTTTGGGCAAAGACAGGATCCTGTTGGATATAGGCCTCTAAAAAACGCCGCTGCCGCCAGATAAAGGACTCCAACTTTCCCGGCAAATCCGGCGTCAGCGCTTCGCGGTCAACCGCAAGCCACAGATCTGTTTCTTTCACGGCAATTGTAAAGGAAACCATCCCTGCCGGGCAAAGCCCCTGCCGGTAACCCCTTCCCCCTGCAGCCTGCATCTTAATAATGCGCCTCCATCGCCCGTGAAGGGCAGGCCTTAAGACAATGTTCACAAACAATACATTTTTCACTATAAAATTTTACATTCATTGACGGCCGTTCCACAACCAAGGCCCCGGTCGGACAGATTACGCTGCAGGCGCCGCATTGGGTGCAGCGTTCCTCAACCCAGACAATTTCCTGTTCCAGGGGAAGAATTTTGACCCCCCGGGACTGCAGAAATTCTATCCCGCTCTGAAAATCTGCCTCTTCACCGCTGATCTCCACCACGGTGCGCCCCTCTTTATGGGGGTTGATATCGGCTTTCAGGATATTGACCATCAGATTATAATCCTTAATTAAATAATAGGTAAAAGGCTGTTCGGTCACTGTCGGCGGAAAATATAAGACAATCTTTTTTTTCATGGAGGACACCTCCGGGGTTTATTCACAGGGTTTTTATTTAATAAGTCTTCTAAGTCTTCCATAGTTTAAACAAGGCTTCGGTAGTCGATCCCTGTCATTGATTGGGGAAGGGTAAATACAGGTTTGGTCAACAAAAATTTTCCGCCTTGTATCCATTCCTTAAGAATCCCGGCTATTTCCCGGGCCCCGGGATAGCTGGAAAAGGAGGCGGTGGGCACAACCTTGTCCCCAATAGTAATTTCCCCGCTTTTAAGCTGGGCATAGCTGACCTGGCCCAACGTTTTCCCCTGCCCCTGAGGATAAGCCTCGCTATAGTCGACGATCGGCGCAAAAATTTCTGCGTCGCTCACTGCAGCACACTTTAGTATTTCCACATCTAAAATAGGTACTGGTATGCCGATGCCCACCATCAGCGAGGCACCATAACCCATAAAACTGACCCCCCGCAACCAGCGGGATGCCATCTGTTTTAAATCGCCCACAACCGCCAGCGTGCCGGCCCCGGTGGTGGGCACACCATTTTCACCCCGGGGGGCCTCCGGGGAATGCTGGGTGCCAAACCAGCTTACATAACCTACCCCGCCCCCCAAAAAGATCTTGGTCCCCATCCCGATCGTGCGGTAGCAGGGATCATTCAGGAGGGGCGAAAGCTGCCCGGCGGTGCTGTAGTTGGCATTGCCCAGGCGTGGTTTAAGGATACCCATATAGGTATAGATGGTCTCCTCCGAAAGGTTAACCGCCACATTATAATTTTGGTAGGCATTGCGGGGATTGTAAAGTATGGCCTGGGGCATGTCCGCCAGCCGGATCATCTTTTGCAACTGTTTGCGGGGGTAACAATCAGTACCATAGCCTTCTGCCTCCAAAAATACTTCTTTGCCGGCTACCAGTTCCTCGATCACATGCCCCCCGCCATAACGAAATTCACCGGGGTGCATTTTATTACCCGGATCAGTCTTCGGAAGCTGTGTGGCCCCTAGATAAACATCAACTGCCGCCAGACCGGCGCAGGCTTCGACGCCATTCAAAAATACGCGTGTCATTTTCATCCGGGGTTGAGGATGCCCCAAGCATAAAAAGGCACCCGATGAACACATCGGTCCAAAAGTTGCAGTGGTAACCACGTCCACGGTTGCCGCTGTCTCCTCCAGGCCCTGTTCCCGGACCATGGGAATTACTTCTTCAGCAGTCACAACAACTGCTTCCCCAGCCCTGATTCTGGCATTAATTTCCTCATAAGTCTTCTTCTTCAATAAGGGCACCCCCTTTAAATTTTTAATCCGGTGGACACACTTTATTTACTGATTAAAAGGGTTCCTGACCCCTTGGCTAGAAACAAGTTTCTTTTACTTGCTTAAAGAAATAATACCTTTACTGCAGAAGCGTGTCAAGGGAATTGACAGCCCCGCTGCCAAATTCAAGACTGGCCAGTCTGTCCAAATCGTAAGTCACACTTGCCTGAAAAAGGAAAGCAGGCCCCCCTGTCGAAACAAATTACAAGGCATTTTACCAAAGGTGGTGTTTTAAAACATGGCCTGGTTTAAATTTACCCCCCGGCAGATCGCCCGTACCGGTGCAATTGCCGGCCTTTATCTTGCTTTAACTTTTTTATTTTCCGGCATTAGTTTTGGACCGCTGCAGGTCCGCATCGCCGAAGCCCTGACCCTGCTGCCCATTCTTTTTCCGGAGGCTGTCCCCGCCCTATTCTTAGGCTGTTTTTTAGCCAATCTGCTGGGACCTTACGGCGCAGTGGATATTGTTTTTGGCAGCCTGACCACGCTACTGGCCGCTTTGCTAACCTACCGCTTTCGCCGCCTGCCGCTGGGCTGGTTGAGCCCCATTGTTTGCAACGCTTTGGGCGTCAGCCTTTACCTTTATGCTTTTTTCCGCATACCCTACTGGCCTACCGTCCTGACGATCGGCCTGGGGGAAAGCATAGCCGTCCTGGCTTTGGGGCTCCCCCTTTTACACCTGCTCAAAACCCGTGAAAAACAGCGTTAAAAAAGCGCTGCCGGCCTGGCAATGCCACAGCCGGCAGCGCTTTTCAACCCTCTTAAAAGGCCCTTGCTGTTCCCGGGGAATACTGCACGAAACAATACAGGTACAGATATATATTAAAATATATGAAACAACGGGTGCTTTTGACGCTCGTTAACAGGCCTGATCTTTTTCTATTCCGGTACAATAAAGCTGTCGCCAAAGAGCAAGGGCAGCAGCAGCCTTTGCCCGTTTTCCAGGGCTGCATCCTCTTCCAAGTCATTGGCAGCAGCAATTGTCTGGGGCCGCAAACCATAAGCCCGGCCAATTTTCAAAAGGGTATCCCCCGGCCGGACGGCGTAGATCACCATGCTTGTTCCCGGAGGCACCCTTTGGGGGATAACCACCGCTACTTCCTGCATTTCCCAAGCCCTGACCTCTAAAAGAGCATGACTAATCTGCAGGGTATCATTTTCTGTGGGGGCAAACTCTGTTCCCTGCGGCTGAAAATAGGCCACCGCCGCCGCATCCGGGCTGACCCCGGGCAAATAAAATTCACTCATAAATTCGTCATTTACCTGCAGCACAAAAGGCAGGCCTGCCCCTGCAACTTCATCATCCTCTGCAAACTCCTTTTCCACAGCCGGCAGATAGTAAATGTCCTTTTCCAGTGTACCGCTAACGTGAATTCGATCCTCCTGCACATTTACCAGCAAATCCTGCAGGCAGCAAAAACCGGCCGCTGTTTCCCGCGGAAAAGGAACAGTCAGCTTCTGCACCAGCTCCAAAGGTTCCCGGGCAGTGCCGATGGTTTTAGGCAGCAGTAGGAATTCTTTTTTGACATCAATGCCTTCCAGATCGGTAACTACCTCCTGTTGGGCCAGACGTGTAGCCCTGCAAAAAACTTCAATTGTCGTTTCATAGTTTGCCTTTTTTTCTGCAGCCACACAAACGGCTTCTTTTATACCCGGGAAAAAACTTACCTGCAGTCCCTTTTTCTGTTCAGGAAAAGGCAGCTGCCGGTTAAACTGTTGCCTTTTTTCCTGAATGCGGCCCTCCCCTCCCGCCATAACATAAATAGAGGTAACCAATTCCCCTTTAAAAATTATTTCCTCCGGGCCCCATTCATAATCAAAACCATGCAGGTAGCTGTTAATAATCCGGATAAAATTCAGATCTTCAGCAAAATCTTCCTCTTGTGTCAGGGAAAATTCCAGTACTTCCTCAAAGGCCAATTCTTCAACATTGAGAAGATCACGACTGACCTTTTCCGGGGGGAAATCCTTGACCCCCACGGCCACCTCCAGCTGTTGCGGATCGACTGCGGCTACAAAGACCTCCACCTCTATCTGCAGGCGGTAAAGCAGTTTACCTTCCGCCTCCAGGGGTGCCCCTTCCTGGCCCAAAAAAGAAATCCTGCCGTAAGCCGTTGTTTCCATTCCCGGCAAGGCCCCCGGCAATACAGCTTCGCTGTAAAGTTCTGCCTCCTGCCAGGTCAGCTCTTTAATCCCTGCCTCACCATAAAAAAACGCCCTGCCTGCCAGGCTGCCCTGCACTGCAACTCTGTCTTTTTCATTAATCCTGGCCTCCAGCCCGCCGAGCCATGCTGAAACATTACCTAAAGGAAAAGGCTTGCCCCTGTCCCTGGCCGGTTCATCTTCCAGCAGCAGATCCTTGGTAAAAGAAAAGCGCAAGACCGCTTCCCCAACCAATACCTTATAATGAAGATCTGTTGTCAGTAGATCAATTTTATCCTTTTTTGCGCTCCTGCTCATCATCCTTCCTCCTTATCTACGGTATACAACTGCTCATCTAATCCTATTAGGCTAAAAATTAAATTATGCCTAACAGTCGCCGGCCATGAAATAAAAAATTCCCGTCACTAAAACGGGAATAAAAAAATATATATTATATAGAGAGATATTTTACAAAACAATCTTTAAGTGTAAATAAGATTTAATAGAACCGGGAAAGCTGAAACCTGAATTATAAGTTTTCCGAAGAGCTGGGATTTCCAGTTGTCTTTCCGGCTCCCCGCAACCTTATTTGCCGGCACAGGAAGCAATTTTCTGGTCGTCAGCCCCGTAACCGTGTAGCCTGAGTTCTACTGTGGAAGTAAGGACATCAGCATAGGTGAAAGAAAGCCTTTGGAAGTAGTTTTTTTCATCGACACGAATTACAAAAATGGAGGGATACGTATTTTCCAGAACCCCCACTTTTTCAAAAGTCCTTCTCCGCCCCCGGTTCGCCCGCAGCTTGATTTTTTTCCCGACGTGGGTTTCAAGCTCTTTACGGATCTGACCCAAGGGATTTTTAGCGGTCATACTTACATCACCTCATACCGATTTTAACATATATGAGGAAGTTTGTCAAGCAAAATGCTTATTTTACCTGAAATTAAGCTTATTTAGGGGGTTTTTCATGAGTTTACTCTATTTTTTTTATTTTAAAACTTATTTAGTATATCGATCGGCCACTTTGGTAGCCCCGTAGGAATCAGGTTTTATGCGGGCATCAAAACCACTACCGATGACCATACCCACCACTTCTTTAATCAGCTCGCGCGTGTCACCTTTTTCACCGACATCCAAATGTATTTCCACATTCAGATGCGCATAGCCGTTTTCGGAAAGAAGGTTGGTAAAACGCCCCGCAACCTCCAAGCTCAAAGATGTTTCAAAAAAGATGCGCTGGCGTAAGCTCTGCAGGAAATACTGTTTTTTCCGGCAGAAAAAAAAGCGTCCTCCTTTGCCGACCCGGTGCACGATGATGGCTGTAACAAAAATAACTTCTTTTCCAAGATGCGTTTGCGAGTCGGTGCCAATAATCAGCTTATATTGTTCCTGGGGCTGGTCCTTCATATAGGCAATAATTTCCGCAAAAACCTCCTCCAGGGTCATTTTCCCCTTGGTAGGACTGCAAAAAATCATTATTACTGCCCTTCTTTCTTTTCCCCTTTAAATGCAAAAAATTAAGCTTCTGCCCTAATTATAAAACATCTCGCTCAAGTTTGCAAATTCACCCAAGGTCAGTGTTTCTCCCCGTCTTTGGGGCGCAATGCCCTGGGCCAGAAGCATTTTTTCCCAGGCTGCCTTGTTGAGATCCCCCACACCGGCCAAGGCATTCAGGATGGTCTTCCTTCTTTTTTGAAAGGCCGCGCGTACTATCTGCCAGAAAGCCTCCTCATGCTGAATCCTTACGGCGGGAAACGGCAGAGGTTCCAGCGCCACCACAGCGGAACCCACCCGGGGCGCAGGGTAAAAAACATGGCGTGAAACTTTGAAAAGCAGCCGGGGTTTGGTATAGAACTGGCAGAGGACAGAAAGCAGGCCGTAATCCTTGCCTCCCGGGAGGGCAATGATGCGTTCGGCAACCTCAAACTGCACCATCAGCACCAAGAGCTTTAAAGGTAGCTGCCCCTGTAAAAGTTGGAAAAGAAGCGGCGTCACCAGGTAATACGGCAGGTTGGCCACAATTTTTACCGCAAGGTCAGCATGTTCTTTCCCGGAAAACTTTGTACCCCAGTGTGTGCGGGAAACCTGCGCCAAGTCCAGCCGGCGCACATCCCCGGTGACCACTGACAGGTTATCAACTTTTCGCAAGCAGGCTTGCTCTTTTAAAACAGCGGCCAATCCGGCATCCCATTCCACGGCAATAACCCCGGCGGCCCGTTCAGCCAACAAGAACGACAGGGCGCCGGGACCGGCGCCAATATCGATCACCAGATCTTCCCCGGTTAACCCTGCCGCATCAACAATTTTTTTTAGGATGTTTTCATCAATTAGAAAATGCTGGCCCAAGGAACGACGGGGCCGCAGCTTTTTTTCCTGCAGAATTTTTTGCAGGTAAACAGGGGATGTCATTTTCCCGATGGATGTTCTTTCCTTTTTACTCCCCTTTTTTTCACTATCGATCATTAAAAACTTTCCTCTCAATATTTATTGGTAAAAACCTTTAACCCGGCTTATAATATATAAAGATCAAACCGGGCAAATCATGGCACCGTGTTGCCCCGGCATAAAGGAGCCTTAAAATGATTCCTCTGCGTGATAGTATGCGAACACAGCGCTACCCCTATGTGAATATATTACTTATTTTTGTTAATTTCGCCCTTTTTTTCTACCAGATGACCCTTAGCAATGAACAATTAACTGCACTTTTTTTTCGCTTTGGGGTCATCCCGCAAAATTTTATTTTCCAGCAGGGAAATTTGGTGTTTCCCTTGTTGGGATCCATGTTTCTACATGGCGGCTGGTTTCACCTTTTAGGCAATATGCTCTACCTCTGGGTTTTTGGTGATAACGTTGAAGACCGCATGGGCCGTGGCGCATACCTTCTTTTCTATCTAGCCGCCGGTATAACAGCCAGTTTGGTCCATATTGCCGCCAACCCCCAGTCTGCCATCCCGACAATCGGTGCCAGCGGCGCCATCGCCGGTGTTCTTGGCGCCTACTTTATCCTTTTCCCCCGCGCCCGGGTACTCACCCTGATTCCCATCGGCTTTTTTCTGACCACAGCCCGCCTGCCTGCTGTTATTTTCCTTTTTCTCTGGTTTTTCATGCAGCTTTTCAACGCTTTGGCGGCAGCGGCTACGGCAGCCCAGATGGTTGCCTGGTGGGCACATATCGGCGGGTTTTTAGCAGGTATTGTTGCCGGCATCGTTACCCTGCTATACAGAAGGATCACAGCGGGCTGAAACCCGGGCCAGGACCGCCACGCTGACTTTCCCGGCACCGGCCTTTTTTAAAACCAGGGATGCCTCCTGCACAGTCGCCCCCGAAGTTAAAACATCGTCGATCAACAGCAGCCGGCTGCCGGGCGGGAACCTCTGCCTGCAGTGAAAAGCACCCTGCAGGTTTTCCCGGCGCTGTTCTTTGTTCAACCCTGTCTGGCTTTGGGTTTCTTTAACCCGTTGAAGGGCCTCCCTGACCGGCAGGCCCAGCTTCTTGCCCACTACCCCGGCCAACAGTGCAGATTGGTTATAGCCGCGCTGTAAAAGACGCTGCCGGTGCAGGGGAACCGGCACTAGAAATTGCACGGCCGAAAACTGCGGCTGCCGGAAAATTTTGCCGTACAGCAGCAAGCCCAAGGGGCCGGCCAGCGACTTTTGGCCGTAGTATTTAAAGCGATGCAGCGCCTTGCGCAGCCCACCCTGATAACTGCCCAAGGCTGTGCAGGCCTCAAAAGCATACTTAACACCACGGCAGGCACTGCATACCGTTTCTCTTTCCCTTAAAATGCTGCCACAGCGCGGGCAGCTGTTTTGAAACCAGGGCAGTTCAGTTGCACAACGCCGGCAAAGCAGTTCCTCCCACCCCTCTGCAGTGCTAGCGGCAGCACCGCCTGCATCAACTGCAGGCGCAGCGGTGCTTTTAGCGTTTAAAAGTATGTCACAAAAAATACACCGTGGCGGGTAAAGCAAGTTTAAAAGAAACCTGACGATAGTAGGCAAGCAAAACACACCTTGAAAAGTATTTTACCGGCTGAAGACAGCTTCAGGGACCCCGGGCCCTTAAACGCCCGTCCAAATTGCTGTAACGTTTTTCAACCTTGTTGTTACCGACAGCAATAGCAACCGCTTGCGGGGTGCCGACCAGGACCACCAGCCTCTTGGCCCGGGTGATACCGGTGTAGAGCAGATTGCGCTGTAAAAGAATGTAATGCTGGGTAACAACGGGCATCACCACCGCCGGAAATTCACTTCCCTGACTTTTATGGACTGAAATGGCATAGGCTAAGGTCAGCTCATCCATTGCAGACAGATCATAGGCCACTTCCCTTGTTTCCTGCGACTCGGGATAAGCAACAACGAGCTCCCCTTCTTCCGGATCCACAAAGCTAATGCGCCCGGCATCACCGTTAAAGACCTCCTTGGTGTAGTTGTTGCGCAGCTGCATCACCTTGTCCCCCAGGCGCAGGGTCATCCCCCGGCTGACAACCTCTTTTTTATGCCTGGCCGGCGGGTTCAGCTCCTGCTGCAGGAGCTGGTTTAGCTTTTCCACCCCAACGGGTGTTTTACGCATGGGCGTCAAAACCTGAATTTCCTCCAGAGAATCAAAGGAAGCAAAAGCAGGCAGTCTTTCCCGGCAAAGATCGACAATGATACGGGCTACTTTTTCCGGGTTTTCTTCCCGGATGAAGAAAAAATCTTTCTGCTGCCGGTTGAAAAAGGGGAATTTTCCCTTGTTAATGCGGTGGGCATTGACGACGATCATACTTTCACGTGCCTGGCGAAAGATGGTTTGCAGGCGGATGCAGGGTATTGTTGCAGAAGCAATCAGGTCACGCAAAACGTTGCCGGCCCCCACAGCCGGCAGCTGATCCACGTCTCCCACCAGAATCAGCCGGCAGCCGGGGGGAAGGGCCTGCAGCAGGTTATAAAAAAGCAGCAGATCGACCATGGAAACCTCATCCAAAATCAGCACATCGGCCGGCAGGGGGTTGTTCCGATCACGCTGAAAACAAAAGCCCTGTCCCTCCACAAAAGCATATTCTAAAAGGCGGTGAATAGTCCGGGCCTCCTGCCCGGTGGTTTCTGCCATTTTTTTGGCTGCACGGCCCGTAGGCGCCGCCAGCATAATTTTACAGTTTTGGCGCTGAAACACTTTGAGCAACAGGCGGATGGTCGTAGTCTTCCCTGTTCCCGGCCCCCCCGTAATCACCGTCGCCCCGTGCCGGCAGGCTGCTTCAACCGCTGCCGTCTGTTCCGGCGCTAAAGTTAATTTCTCCTTCGCAATCACTTCCCGGATTATTCTTTTTTCTGCAGCAGCAAAAACAGGCTGCCTTTCCAGCAAAGAAAGCAGCCTTTCTGCCGTTCCTTTTTCGGCATAATAAAAGGGGGCCAGGTAGGCAACCTCTTCCCCTGCATCATTTTTTTCTACAAAAATCTGGCGCCCGTCGCTTAGTTCCCGGATTTGCTCCTCGATCAGCCCGGGGAAAATACCCGGACAAGCACCATTTTCGCCAGTACTATCCCCGGCGGCGCCCCCGGCAGCATCTGCCGGGGAAAGGAGGAGCCCCATTAAGCTTGCCCGCAACTCTTTCACCGGTAAAAAAACATGCCCGGCGCCCGCCGCCTGATCCAAAAGAAAAAGAACGGCAGCGCGTACCCGCTGGGGTGATGCAAAGGGCAAACCCAACTGCCGCGCGATTTTATCCGCCGTCAGAAAACCGATACCAAAAACCTCTGCGGCTAAATGATAGGGGTTTTCCTGCAGCAGGGCTAGCGTCCGCCGGCCGTAATGTTTAAACAATCTGACGGCCAAGGCAGAGCTGACCCCATAACTTTGCAGAAAAATCATCACTTCTTTAATTTCCTTATGGCGCAGGTAGCCCTGTTTAATCTGTTCGGTTTTTTTAGGGCCGATGCCGGGCACCTCCTGCAAACGTTCCGGGCAGTTTTCAATGACCTCCAGTATATCGAGGCCGAAGTGTTCTACCAACTGGTGTGCGGTGCGGGGGCCGACACCCTTAAGCAACCCGGAGGCCAGGAAGCCGACCAGCCCTTTACGGGTTGTGGGAACCAGCGGCCCCCATTCCTTAACCTGAAACTGCCGGCCGTAACGCGGATGTACCTGCCAGTCACCTTTCAGGTACAGGCTTTCACCCACCTGCAGGGTCGGGAAATAGCCTACAAAGGTAACGCTGCTTTTTTCCTGCCGGCCGAGCCGGCCCACCAGGTAGGAGGTTTCCTGGCTGTAATAGGTAATGCGTTCCAAAACCCCCTCCAGAATTTCCATGGCCCGTCCCCCTTAAAAAATTGTTTTATGAAAAGGCTTCCTGCCTTATAGCGGCAGCCCGGTCCGTTTTTTCCCAGGGCAGGTCCAAATCGTCCCGGCCAAAATGCCCGTAAGCAGCAACCTGCCGGTAAAGGGGGCGGCAGAGATCAAAGTGATCGATCATCGCTGCCGGGCGCAGATCAAAATGCTTGCGAATCAGTTTTTCAATCCTTTCCACCGGCACCTTTTCTGTACCAAAAGTCTCCACAAAAATAGAAACCGGTTGCGCCACCCCGATCACATAGGCCAATTCCAGTTCACATTTAGCCGCCAAACCGGCAGCAACAACATTTTTCGCCACATAACGCGCCGCATAATTGGCCGAACGGTCCACCTTGGTCGGATCTTTGCCGGACAAAGCACCCCCGCCATGGCGGGCATGGCCTCCGTAAGTATCCACGATAATTTTGCGGCCCGTAAGCCCGGTATCACCCTGCGGACCTCCGACCACAAAACGCCCCGTAGCGTTAATCAAAATACGGGTTTGCCTGTCCATCAGCTCTGCGGGAATCACCTTGCGGATCACAGCCTGCATAAAGTCATCCCGCAGGCGTTCCAGGGAAATATCTTCCCGGTGCTGAGCGGCAAGGACGATGGTCGCAATACGTTGAGGCTTGCCGTCACGATATTCCACAGTCACCTGTGATTTTCCGTCAGGGCGCAGGTAGGACAATATTTTTTCCTTGCGCACCACGGCCAGCCGACGGGTCAGTTTATGGGCCAGGGCAATGGGCATCGGCATCAGTTCCGGGGTTTCGTCACAGGCGAAACCAAAAATAATCCCCTGATCGCCGGCGCCAATCTGATCATAAGCGTTGTCCCGGCCGGCGCCGGTTTTAACTTCCAGAGACTCGTCAACCCCTAAAGCAATATCCGGAGACTGTTCATCAATGGAAGTCAGCACTGCGCAGGTATCCCCGTCAAAACCGTATTTAGCGCGCGTATAGCCGATTTCCTTCACTGTTTGGCGGGCAATTTTGGGGATATCCACATAACAAGCGGTCGTAATCTCCCCGGCAATAAAAATTAAACCGGTGGTTACCATGGTTTCCGCCGCCACCCTCCCCCGGGGATCCTCTTCCATAATAGCATCCAAGATAGCATCAGAAACCTGGTCGGCAACCTTGTCAGGGTGTCCCTCCGTTACAGATTCTGAAGTAAACAATACGGTACCGTCTCTTTTCATCCTGCTGCACACTCCTTTTCATGGGATACTGCTAAAAAACAAAAACCCCTTGCCCTGGTCAGCAAGAGGTCACCGCAAACACCTCTTATCTCCCAGGACGACAGCACAAACAGTCGGCCCGAGGGAATTGGCACCGGACAACCCGCTGCAGACGTGTTTACAAATATATTGTTCAACAACGCTGAAACGGGTTCGGTTGCCGGGGTTCATTGAGCCCATCTCTCCCCCACTCTGGATAAGAGTTAAGTAAAACCACAATGGATATACTTAATTACACCAAAATACTATTATGTGCTACCCATCTATGTTAATACGAAAGATATTTGTTGTCAACAGCAACAATTTTTCCCTGTGGTCATTTCCCTTTAATGTTATACCCAATTTATTACAGGTCTTATTCCCGCTTACGATCTGCCAAAGCAAAAATAAGTTCACCGGCCGCAACCGTTTTGCCTTCTACCAGGGCCCGGCCCTTGCCCCGGCCGACAACCCCTTTCAGGCCGGTCAGCACCGTTTCCAAAATTAATGTATCACCGGGGCACACCAGCCCGCGGAAGCGAAATTTGTCGATACCGCGGAAAAGCGCCAATTTTCCCCTGAATCCAGCCCTGCTGAGCAGTGCCACCGCCCCCACCTGGGCTAAAGCCTCAGCGATCAGCACCCCCGGCATGACCGGTTCCCCGGGGAAATGCCCCTGAAAAAAAGGTTCGTTAATGGTCACATTTTTCAGCCCGATCGCTTTCTCACCCGGCACTATTTCCAGAATTTTGTCGACTAATAAAAAAGGATAGCGGTGGGGGATGATCTTCTGAATGTCTTGCACCGACAAGTTGTTTTCCAAAGCCCGGCCTCCTTTTCGCCGCTTTCGATCGCCTTTACCTCTGTAGCTGCCCGCAATTATTTCAATTACCTGCAGTTACCTGCGATTATTTACAGCTGCCTGCAGATACCTGCAACCATCCAGTATCTTCTGCAGCCTTCAGCCCGAACCTGCCTTTTTCCCTTTTTGGTGCCCCCCGCTTTTTTCAACCGGCCCGGCCGCCCATGCCCTTTCCCTGTTCATCATCTTCCAGTAAAAGCAGCCGGCTGCTATCCGGAGGCAAGGGCCCAAAAAGCATGGGTAAACTGCGCATTTCACCCACTGCTTCTTTCAATTGGTCCAGAATCAATTGCAGGCGCTTTTCCAGGGAAAGGAGGTATTCCAACTCCTTTTCCTCTTCCAGATAAGTAAAAAGATGGGTATTGAAATGGGAAAGCTCTCCTTCCCACATATTTAAAATTTGCTGCGCCTTCAAGCGTGCCAAAAATTCCTGAGAGGGCTCCAACACCTGCCCCAGAGGCAGCAGGGAAATTTCCTCCAAATAAGAGGGGATGTAGACATCTATTTGAAACCGTTCCTGCAGTAAACCGGCCAAATTTTCCAGGGCTTCATCCTCGCCGTGCACTAAAATAATCTGGGCAGGCTTGCGCTTAATTTTACCCACCCAAGCCAAAAGTTCATGCATATCGGCATGGGCGGAACAGCCCCGGATGGACGCTATTTCTGCACGGACGGCAATATCTTCACCAAAGATCCTGACCTGCCGGGCCCCTTCCAGCAAGCGGCGCCCCAAACTGCCCTTGGCCTGGTAGCCCACAAAAAGGATGGTCGATTCCGGCCGCCAGAGGTTGTGTTTAAGATGATGCCTGATGCGGCCGGCATCGCACATGCCGCTGGCCGAAATAATCATGGCCCCCTCTCGCACCTCGTTGATCGCCTGAGATTCCTTTAAAGTGCGGGTAAAGGTCACTTCAGGAAAATGCAAAGGAAAGTCGCCCCGGATCAGGTAGGCCCTCATCTCCAGGTCAAAGCAGTCGCTGTGGCGGGTAAAAAGATCTGTTGCTTCGATGGCCATGGGGCTGTCGATGAAAATTGGCAGGGGCGGGATCGCCCCGCGGTCAATAAGTTTGTTCAGAGTATAGAGCAGTTCCTGGGCCCGGCCCACTGCAAAGGAAGGAACCACAATATTGCCCCCGCGCTTCAAGGTGGAATTAATGATGTTTGCCAGAACAACCTCTCTGTCACCCTCTTCATCATGCAGCCTTTGCCCGTAAGTTGACTCCATAATCAGAAAATCAGCTTCTTCAATCACATCCGGATCGCAGACAATCGGCTGCCCCTGTCTCCCCAAGTCCCCTGTAAAAACAAATTTTTTGGTCGCGTCTTCCTCTGTAACCCATAGTTCCACCACAGCAGAACCCAAAATATGGCCGGCGTTTTGCAGCCGAAAGGAAAATTCCGGGGAAAGGTTGACAGTTTCGTTATAACCGACGCCCTCAAAATATTTCAGGGCTGTCAGAGCATCAGCAGCCGTATATAAGGGCGGTGTTTCACTGCGCCCGGCCCGCCGGGCCTTGCGGTTTTCCCACTCCGCCTCCATTTCCTGAATATAAGCGCTGTCCTGAAGCATAATCTGACAAAGATCGGCAGTGGCCCTGGTGGAAAATATTTTTCCCCGAAAGCCGTCCCGCACCAACTTGGGAATCAGCCCGCTGTGATCAATATGTGCATGTGTCAGAAAGAGGCATTCAATTTCTGCCGGCTCAAAGGGAAAATCCAAGAAGTTGCGCCGCCGCAGGGCTTTACCCCCCTGAAACATCCCACAGTCAATCAGATATTTTTTTTCCCCGGCTGCAAGCAGGAAACAGGAGCCCGTCACCGTCCGGGCCCCACCGCAAAATTTCAATTTCAATGACCGCACTTCCCCCCCCTGATGGTTTCCAGCTGTTTGCCGGGCCGGCCGGCCCGGCAAACAGCCTCCCTGCATTAAAGGTTTAACCGCTGCGCAATTTCCACCACGGCCAGGTAAGCCGGCGAATCTGCGGGCAAATCAAAAAGTGGTTTGTCATCCAAATCAAATTTAAAAACATTTTCATCCATCGGAATCGTGCCCAGCACTTCCAAACCTGTTTTGGCAATCTCATCCTTCAGGGCCTCTTCCTCACCGTTTCTGGTCCTGGTAATCACTAAATAAATTTTCTTGGCTTCGATCTTGACGGATTTGATAATTTCCAGCACCCTGCCGGCAGAGCGAATACCGCGGGCCGTAGCATCGCTGGTAATCAGGATATAATCTATATTGTCAATAATACGGCGGCTTAGGTGTTCAAGACCGGCTTCATTGTCCACAAATACATAGTCATAGTTGGTGCGCAACTTTTCCAAATAAAGGCGCAGCAGGTCATTGGGATAGCAATAACAGCCCGGGCCCTCGGGGTTGCCCATCGTTAATAAATCAATCTGTTCCGATTCCACCAACGCCTGGCTGGCGCGCATTTCCATAAACACCGGTTTGGGCATCCCCTGCGGCACCAGGCGCGAATCCTTGGTGGCCGCCAATGCTTCAGAAATGGTTTCCTCAAGCTCCAACCCCAAAGCCTCATTAAGATTGGCGTTGGCGTCAGCATCCACTGCTAAAATGGACTTATCCTTATACCTTGAAGTAAGATAGCGCAGCAAAAGGGCTGTCAAGGTGGTTTTACCCGTGCCTCCCTTGCCCGCTACAGCAATTAACTTTTCCCTGGTCATCTAAAGCCACCCGGTTCCGTTCAAAATAACGGTAAATCTGTAAACACTACGAAACCGGGCTAGCCACCCCCTTCGTATAATATTGGCCCAGTAATGGGTACTCTGTTTTATTATACAGAAAACCGGGGGAAAAAACTATGTTTAAAGCGCTTTTTACACAATTTCAACAGGAATTTGTCACTTTTCTGCACCCGCAAACCCGCCCGGCACCATAAACAGGAAAATAGCTGTCTTAAAATGTCAACATCTCTGGAAAAACCCCCCGTAAAACTTTTTAAAAAGCCTTTTTATGTTATAATCTATATTATGAAAATAAACGCGCCTGCAGAAGCGCTTTTTAAGGAGGATCTCTTTTGACCAAAATTACATTTTTAGGCCATGCTTGTTTTTTAGTGGAGGCAGAGGGTAAAGAAACCTTGCTTTTTGACCCTTTCCTGAAAGAAAACCCCCTGGCCCCGCGCCAACCGGAACAGATCAAGACCGACTATATTCTGGTCACCCACGCCCACTTTGATCACCTGGGAGAAACCTACGAAATTGCTGCAGCTAATGAAGCTACAATTATTTCCACTCCGGAAATTACCACCGTTGCCCAGGAAAAAGGGCTGAACGCCCACCCCCTGAACATCGGCGGCAAATTTAACTTCCCCTTTGGCTGGGTGAAGGCCACCCCGGCCCTGCACAGCGCCGGCATAGCCGGCGGCACCCCCTGCGGTTTTGTCATTCACTACCACGGGCAAAACATCTATTTCCCCGGCGACACCGGGCTTTTCAGCGACATGAAACTGATCGGCGAGCTGACCCCGCTGAACCTTGCACTGCTGCCCATCGGAGACAACTATACCATGGGCATCGATGATGCCGTCATGGCCGCCTCTTTTTTAAAGGCGCCGCTCATCATTCCCTATCATTACAACACCTGGCCTTTAATAGCCGCAGATCCGCAGGAATTTAAAAAGAAAGTGGAAGAAAAAACCGGCGCCCGATGCCAAATCCTGGCCCCGGGCGAAAGCTGCAGTTTTTAAAAACTGCAGCTTTTAAGGGAAAGAAAATTTTAGCACAGCGCCCTGCACCGCCACGAGAGGAATTCTTGATTTTCAGCAAATTTATGTTATAATGATAGCAACAGGCCGGCATAGCTCAATTGGTAGAGCAGCGGAATCGTAATCCGCATGTTGGGGGTTCAAGTCCTCTTGCCGGCTCCAACTTAGAACGCAGTCGTTGATACAATTTAAGTATCAGCGACTGTTTTCTTTTTGTCTAATAATTATTTTTCTGAAATAGGAAGAGAGATTTTGCTGCCGTCTTGGAAGCGGTATAGCAGAGTGTTATCGTTCTTTACTGTTACTGTGTCCACAGTACTCATCCAAAGAGTATTAGAGAATTTTATGGGTAAGATATCATCATCAAACACAGCAAACATAAAACCGCTTAGGGCAGAGCTTTGATGGTTCTTGTCTTCAATGACTGATTCAATTTCCTCAAATTCCGCTTGCAGAGCCTCATATCGATCTACTTGTGCATCATAGCGTTTTTGGTAATCTTCTTGGTTAAGAGCACGGGTGGCATTTTCGTTTACCATCCGGGAGATGATTTCTGCTACAATCTCCATCTCTTGAGAAAGTTCTTTAAGCCTGGTTTCTTCCTTGGAGCAGTCGGTTAATTTCCTTTTCAATTCCCGACAGTGGACAAGGAGTTTTTCCTTATCAGTCAGAAGCAAGCTCAATGCTCTAATAAAGGAATCTTGAATTTCTGCTTCATTAAGATGTGGGGTACTGCATTTAACTTCGTTCTTGAACTTGTTGTTACACTGCCAGACGGTTCGCTTGTATCTCGTGTTGGAGTGCCAAACCTTCGATCCATAGAAAGCTCCACAATCGCCACAGACCAATTTAGTGGAGTAAGGGGTGCTGTTACTATAATCGGTAGTTAAATTATCTCTTCGGGCGTATTCCGCCTGTACAAGGTCAAATTCTTCAGGCTCAATAATGGCAGGATGGCTGTCTTCTATGTAGTACTGCTGTACTTCGCCTTCG
>JBMNNQ010000004.1:0-58389 GCA_050942615.1 Dethiobacteria bacterium
ATCATATCTGCACCCTTTAAGACCCCTTCTATTTCCTGCTTGCTTTCTTCTGCAGCCTGTTGTCCAATTTCAGGGTTACCACCAGAACCAAGGCCCTTGGTCAATTTTCCGCCGATCTGCAATTTTGTACCGGCCTTGGCCATTTCCAAGGCCTGGGCATCAGTATTGACCACAATAAAATCGACACCCTGAAGCCCGGCATCGATCATGCGGTTAACAGCGTTGTTCCCACCCCCGCCTACACCAATTACCTTTATTTGAGCATAAGGCTCCATTTCTATTTCAAAATCTATCATTTTTTTTTAAACCTCCCAGTTCGCAATAGCCGCCTGTTAACTATTGCCAAATGTCCAAGACAAAAGCTTTAACCCGTTGCCATAGATGACTAAATAGTCCTATTTTATTTTCCGTGCGCCTGGTTGGCTGCCGGATAACGTGATTGCGTGCTACATAGCTGATAATGCCCACTGCTGTTGAATAAATTGGGCTTTTTACCCCTAAATATTCGGGTTGGGCCAGTCTGACGGAACAGTCAAAAACTTCTTCGGCCAGCTCTGTTATACCTTTGGAAAGAGAGACCCCCCCCGTCAGAACGATCCCCGCCGGGGGCGCCTTGGTAAAACCGAAACGCGCCATCTCCTCCCTGCAAAGCTGTAGCATTTCCAAAACACGCGGTTCAATATAATTGAAAAGTTCCTGGGAAGATATTTTGCGTTTTTCTCTGCCGCTGATATCTTCAATTTCAATATCTTCACTGTCGGAGGTCATATTTTCCAGTACGGTACCATGTTCAATCTTAATTTTTTCTGCCAATTCAAAGGTTGTCCGCAAACCGACGGCTAAATCATTGGTAATATGGTCACCGCCAACCGATAAAACCGCAATGTCTCTCAATGTTCCTTGTTCAAAAAATGAAACCTCTGTAATCCCTCCCCCAAGATCAATGAGAAAAACACCCATTTCCTTTTCGTCCCGGGAAAGACAGATTTCACCATTGGCCAACGAATTTAAAACAAGGGCATTAACTTCCAAACCAGCCATATTCAGGCTGCGCAACAAATTGCGCAAAGAAGTCAGTGCACCGGTGATTATCATGGCTTCCACTTCCAACCGTACCCCCAGCATACCCACCGGATCACGGATACCGTCATAGCCGTCAACAATAAATTCACGGGGAATAACATCTATAATTTCCCTATCCTGGGGAAGGGCAATCACCCTGGCAGCTTGTAATACCCGTTCTACATCCTGCTCGGTGATTTCTTTGTCATCCCTGGCCACGGCAACAATACCCTTATTGTTAACCAAGCCGACATTCGAGCCCACAATACCGACGTTTAGCGGCCCTATCTTTGCTCCTACCATGCGTTCGGCCTCATCTACAGCCCTGTTTATAGATTCAACGGTTCTTTCCAGGTCGATGATGACGCCTTTTTTAATACCTTCCGAGGAGCTTGTCCCCACCCCGATAATATTCATTGCCTCATTATTAATTATTTCTCCAACCAGAATCCGCACATGAGAAGTTCCAATGTCCATTCCTGCTACTAGATCTCGCCTGGTCAACCCAGCACCCCCTAAAATAACGGGCCCTTCCTTAACGGCATATAATTTACTTATTCCACATTTTTAATATATTTCCTTTTACGGCAAAAATTTATTTTAAAAAAAAGGCTTGTATACCGGCGCTTCAGCTACCCTTAAATCCAGATACCCTTCGTTAATGCCTTTTTCAAGGGGAAAATAATGGTGATGTATATGTTGGAATACTTCTATTTTTCTGGCTAAGTCAACCTTTCCCCCCAACCATACCTCCATGCCTTCGTTGGTATAAACAATGATTTGTTCCGGGTTTTCAACATTTATTTCAGCTAAAGGCAGGGCGGGCAACTTTTGCAAAGCCTCCAGAAAAATTGTGATGACTGCCCCCCGTTCCGGATCAATAACTTTTGTACCTACCTCTATTTGCCCCTGGGGCAAGCCGTTAATCAGTGGCAATCCGCCGTCATAGTTATATCTGATGCCGGTAAACGTACCGTCTGAGGCCAGTTCCAGATAGTAGCTGTGGTAGGGAACAAGGGCCAGAAAATCTTTTTCCCGGACACAAACCTGTAATTTATTTGGCAAAACCCTTTCCACATCCACCCCGGCAACCCTGGGCAGCTTTAAAATTCGTTCGCGCAATTCCGGGGGACTTATCTTCCAGATATTCATACCCTCTTGAATACCCATCGCCAAGCGCACTTCTCTTAATGAAAGCTTGTCCGTCCCCTGGATAGAGATCTCCCCAATGGTAAAATAAGGGGACCGGAGAAACAACATTAAGGTGAGATTGGCAATAATTAAAAGGAAAATGAAACCAAGTTTGCTCTTAAACTTCTTTTTGGCTTTATGCTGAACTACCAGTTCCTGACGGCCAAAAGAATACTTATGGGGAGGGGTTTCCATTCTTTCCATTCTGATCACCACCCTTGCCCGGGGGGCGGGCAAAAAACCCACCCCCGGTGTACATTATTTGTTTAAATTTATATTCTGGTTATTTTTGCCCCTAACTTTTGCAAGTCTTTTTCGATATGTTCGTAACCGCGGTCAATATATTTGATATTATGTATAACTGTTTGCCCTGCAGCCGCCAAACCGGCTAAAATCAGGGCCGCACCTGCCCGTAAATCTGTAGCCTCCACTTCTGCCCCGCATAGTTTTTCAACACCCTGGATGTAAGCCGTCCTTCCTTGCACCGCTATTTTCGCCTGTAGGCGATTAAGCTCATCCGCATGCCGAAAGCGGGCCTCAAAAACGCTTTCCGTGATTTTACTTTTTCCCCGGGCCAGGGTTAATAAAGCCATCATCGGCGCCTGTAAATCAGTAGGAAAACCGGGATAGGGCAAGGTGCACAGCGTTTCCACCGCCTTTAATTCGCTTTCCTCTACCTTGATGCTGCTTTCAGCAACCTGGAACAAAACCCCGGCTTCTTTCATTTTTGCTACTACTGCATCCAGATGGGAGGGAATGATATCCTGCAACAACAGCTCCCCCCCTGTTATTGCCGCGGCCATCAGGTATGTTCCGGCAACGATCCGATCGGATATGATACGATGGGTACACCGGCCGACGGATTCAACACCCCGGATACGCAATGTCTCCGTTCCTGCACCCCGGACATCAGCCCCCATTGCATTTAAGAAATTTTCTAGATCGACTATTTCCGGTTCCTGCGCAGCATTGTTAATCACTGTTTTTCCCTTGGCCAGAACAGCAGCCATAATCAGGTTTTCTGTTGCGCCGACGCTGGGGTAATCCAGGTGTATTTCTGTTCCTTGCAATTGGGGAGCAGAGGCAACGATAAAGTCATCTTCCTCACTTATTTTGGCACCCAAAGCCTCCAACCCTTTAAAATGCAGATCTATAGGGCGCGGGCCGATCGAACAGCCCCCCGGATAAGTTACTCCCACTTTGCCAAAGCGTGCCAACAGCGGCCCCATCAGAAAAATTGAGGAACGCATTTCCCGCATCAAATCCTCGGGAATGGTAAACCCATGCAAATCCCTGACGTTAATCCGCAGGGTATGATCTGCAAATTTTACCTTTGCTCCCAGAGAACGTAATATTTTAGTCATGACATGCATATCAAATATTGAGGGTATATTTTGCAGTACAATATCTTCATGGCTGCTGCTGAGCACTGCAGCAGCCATGATCGGTAACATGGAATTTTTTGCACCCTTGACCGATAAAGAACCCTGCAGTCTGGTTCCTCCCTCAATTACAAACTTCGTCATTTTATCTTCTCCTCTGTTCACCGCCATTTTCACCGATTATTTTTATTTCCAAAACAAGATCTATGCCAAAAGCATCTTTCACTTTTTGTTTGACTGCTGCAATTAAAGTCAATACATCATCAGCTGTAGCTTTTCCCTTATTAATAATAAAATTGCCGTGTTGCAAGGAAACCTGGGCATCGCCGACGGTCATTCCCTTGGCGCCCACCTGTTCTACCAGCTGTCCTGCCGGTTTCAGGGGAGGGTTGCGGAAAACACTGCCGGCACTGGGTAAAGAGGGGTGTTTAGAACGTCTGTCCATTTGAATGTCCTTGATCCGTTTGCGGACTGCATATTTTTCCCCGGGGACAAGGTTTAACATCCCTTCCAGGATGATAACCTCCTCTTCCTGAAAGGTGCTCCAACGGTAGGCAAAATTCAGCTCTTCCCGGGAGCGTACCCGGCACCTGCCCTGGAAGTCTACTGTGGTAACTTCCCTGACCAATTCACTGATGGCAGAACCATAGGCGCCGGCATTCATATATAAGGCACCCCCCAGGCTTCCTGGAATACCGGCGGCAAACTCCAACCCTTTTAAACCCCGGTTAGCAGTTTCCTGGCACAACCTGAACAAAGACACTGCCGCGCCGGCTTTTAAACCGCTGCCCAAAAATTCAAAGGTGGAACAAAGTTCGCTCAGGTTAATCACTATGCCCCGCAGGCCCCGATCGCTGACCAACAGGTTGGTTCCCTGGCCGATGATAAACAGGGGAATATTGTGCTGATAAGTTAGTTTAAGCAGACTTTGCAGCTCTGCAATGTTTTGGGGAAAAGCTAAAAATTCTGCAGGTCCACCGATGCGTAATGAGGTATGCCTGGACAGGGGTTCTTCTGTCAGGGGGGGTTTGCTTAAAATCTGTCCTATTTTTTCCTTCCAATTCATTGGGATTCCCCATTCTTTTTTAGGTGTTAACCTGCAGATTTTATTTTGTGTATTATTGCATTACCATATTTAGAGTTCCGACGGCGCCTTTTTATTTTAGCTTTTTTACAGTATATATTATGCAGCTTTTACAAATAGCGTGCTTTTTGGCACTTGTCCATTCAGCCCTTAAAAAACAGGTTCAAATTTTTAAGGGAACATAAGTTTGTAAATGTTTTCTGCAGCCTGTGGGTAACCCAGCCTTTTACTATTATCCTTCATTTGATTTAATTTACCAGGGTTATTTAATAAAGCAAATATTTTTTCCTGCAAAAGCTGTGCATTTAAATTTTGTTCTTCAATGACCACTGCCGCTCCCTGGCGGGAAAGTTCACGGGCGTTAATCAGCTGGTGATTATGAACAACATTGGGGGAAGGAACAACAATCGCCGGTACACCCAAAGCCGTAATTTCAGCCAGGGTAGTAGCGCCGGCCCTGGTAATCATTAAGTCTGCAGCAGCCAAGGCCAAAGACATTTCCTGTTGATAAGGACGAACTTGCAGACGACCGCCATAAAGCCTGAAGATCCCTGCCGCCTGCAAGCGGGAAATCACTTCATCATAGTATATTTCACCGGTAATATACAGTACTTGCATCTTTTTATAGCCTGTGGAACGCAGTAAAAAGTCTATTGTGTGCCGGTTTATTCTTTCAGCTCCCCTGCTGCCGCCCACTACCAGCAAAAGGGGCTGCTCAAATTGCATATTCAACATTTGAAGTGCCGTTTTTTTGCTTATATGGCCCACCTCAGAAGCACGGGGATTGCCGGTTACACAAAGGTTGTTCTTTTTTCTGAAGTACCGGCGGGAAGCTTCAAAAGAAAGGCATACTTTATAAACCCAGGGGGCAACAAGGCGATTTGTAACCCCCGGGATTACATTTTGTTCATGAATCAAAACTTTTTTGCGCTGCATGATAGCTGCCAGGATCACAGGGGCAGCAGCATAGCCGCCCGTGCCTATAATCAGGTCCGGTTTGAATGCGGCGAGGATTTTGCCCGCCCGGCAACCCGATTTCCCCAACAGGTAGAAGGTTTTCCAGAATTGCAAATTCAGGCGGCGGGGGAGTCCTTTTACCGGCAGGGTGTGCAGTCGAAAACCGGCAGCAGGGATAATTTTTTCCTCCATGCCCTTCTCGGCACCGACAAAAATTATTTCCGCCCCCGGGTTAACCTTTCTAATATAACGTGCCAGGGCCAGGGCCGGATAAATATGACCGCCGGTTCCCCCACCTGTAAAAATTATCCGCATTTTTCCTCCTAAGCTTTAACGATTATAACGCGAAATATTCATGAGGATACCCATACTGCACATGGTAAAAAACAAGGAGCTGCCCCCGGCGCTGATGAAGGGGAGGTTGATCCCCGTCACGGGAATGGAACCGGTAACCACCCCGATATTCAGCAAGGTCTGCACGGCAACCATCGCCGTTACCCCGGTGGCTAAAAGACTGCTGAAATTGTCCGGCGCCAACAGAGAGGTTTTAAAACCCCGCCAGATCAGGACAAAAAAAAGCAGCATGATAGTTACGGCACCCAAAAAACCCAGCTCTTCACCGATAATCGAAAAGATAAAATCATTCTGGGGTTCGGGCAGGTAATATAGTTTTTGGCGGCTGCGTCCCAAACCGACGCCAAAAAGCCCCCCCGGGCCCAACGCATAAAGGGACTGGATAATCTGGTAACCTGTATCCAAGGGATCGGCCCAGGGATCCAGAAAGGAAAAGATACGCTGCATGCGGTATTTTTCACTTAAAGAAAAATAAAGCATTAAAGGCAGGCTGAATACAATCAGGTAAAAAAGCTGCTTCCAGGGTATACCCGCTGCAAAAATAATAATGCCGATCGTCATGGCCAGGGCCACGCTCGTTCCTAAATCGGGCTGTACTAAAATAAGTAAAAAAGAACATCCTGTTATCACCAGCGGCACAAAGCTGCTGCGCAAAAAATCCTGCATATCAATGTTTTTTTTGCTTAAGAAGGCTGCTGCAAAAACAATCAGCGCCAACTTTGTAAATTCTGCCGGTTGGACTGTGGGACCGCCCAAGGTAATCCAGCGGCGGGCCCCGCCTAGTTCTACCCCCAGCCCCGGGATAAAAACACATAGTAATAGTAAAAAATTTACCAAAAGCATGAGCGGCACAACTTTACGCCATTTCCAGTAATTAAAATTAGTTGTAAAATACATGCCTACTAATCCCAAACCAATCCAGAAAGCCTGGCGGCGCAGAAAAAAAAATGCATCGCCCCTTGATTCCAAAGCAGTTATGTAACTGGCACTAAAAACCATGACCAGGCCAAAAGCTGTTAAAATAAGTACGGTAAAAAATATTGTAAAGTCAGGGGGTTTACGCAGCTCTTGTTTTACCGGGGCCTTTCTCATTTTTCCTGCCCCTCCTTCAATGATAGTACTGCTGCTTTAAAAACCTCGCCCCGTTCCTCAAAATTATTGAACATATCCCAGCTGGCACAGCCCGGTGAAAGAAGAACGGTATCGCCGGGGAAAGCAATTTGAAAGGCGCGTGTAACTGCCGTTTTCAGGTCAGGGACTGTTTCCAGCTGTAAAAAACCTTCTTTCCGGGCCAAAGTGGTTAAAAGCGGCGCTGCCTCACCCAAAAGAATCATTTTTTTAACCTGACCCCCGGCTACCGCCTGCATAAACGGCTGCAAATCGCCTCCCTTATGCATTCCACCGGCGATGAGCACCTTGGGCCCGTGGACGGCGCGCAGGGCCTGTATGGCAGCATCGGGATTTGTTCCTTTGGAATCATTAATAAAGGTTACCCCCCGGACGGTTACCACTTTTTCCAGGCGGTGAGGTACGCCGGAAAAGTTTTTTAGCGCTTGCACAATCGCGGGCATATCCACACCCGCGGCCCAAGCAATTGCCGCCGCGGCAAGTGCATTTTCCAGGTTATGCTGCCCCGGAATCCTGACCTCCGCGGCCTCACAAATTTTTTGCGGGCGGGAACCGGCCTGCAGGCCCTGTAAATAAAGGCAGCCGCCTTGCAGGTAAAGGCCCGGGTTGAGCTTTTCCTTGCGGCTGAAAGGCAGGATTTTACCCCCTGCAAAGGGGGCCAGTTTTCTTACCAGGGGATCATCCCAATTCAGCACAGCCCAGTCGGTCTTTTGCTGGTTGCACAAAATCTTTTTTTTCGCTGCAATATACTGTACCATTGTTTGGTGGTAATCAAGATGATCGGGGGTTAGATTCAAAATAGCCGCAATCTGCGCGCGGAAATAACGGGTGTCTGCCAGTTGAAAGCTGCTTAATTCGGCAACAATAGTGTCGGTAGGGGTGGCTTGCCGGACTGCTTCAGCAAGGGGGAAACCGATATTCCCGGAAACATAAACTTTTGTGCCCGGCCGTGTTAACATTTCCCCGGTTAACGTCGTAGTTGTCGTCTTGCCATTCGTACCGGTAATTGCTATAAGCGGGACCGGGCTGAAACGAAAAGCAATTTCAATCTCTGAATAAATGGGGATTCCTGCCCGGCGGGCTTTGCGTAAAAGGGGCAGTTGCGGGTTGATACCCGGGCTTTTAACAAGCAGCGATACCCCCGTCAGCAGGTTTTCAGGGTGCCCCCCGGTTACAATTTCCACCCGTGGATCAGCCAAAAAATCTTTTATTTCCTGCTGCAAAAGGGCAGCATCCCGGGCATCATTGGCTATAATGCTGAAAGCCCCTGCCTGCAAGAGTAAACGGATTGCCGCCCGGCCGCTTTTGGCCAAGCCGACAACCAGGATTTTTTTGCCTTTAATCATGGTTTCTGACACCCTTTACCACCTCAATAAAGGAGTATATTCCAATAAACCTATCAATGCAAAACAAAAGCCCAGCGCCCAAAAGCCAATCACAACATGCCACTCAGACCACCCTTTCATTTCAAAATGGTGGTGCAAAGGACTCATGAGAAAAACCCTTTTCCCTGTAAGCCGGAAAAAAATAACCTGCAGGACTACGGAAAGCGTTTCTAAAATAAAAACCCCGCCGATAATCACCAGGGAAAATTCAGCTTTAATCAAAATAGCCACTGCAGCCAAAGCTGTCCCTAAGGACAAAGAACCCACATCCCCCATAAAGATACGGGCGGGATGCAAATTGTAAATTAAAAAACCAAAACAGGCACCGATCAGTGCACTGCAAAAATATACCAGATCCTGCATCCCTTGCAGGGAGGCCATAAAAAGCAGGGCTAAAAGGGCCAGAATAGCTGTGCCCCCGGCCAGGCCATCAATCCCGTCCGTCAAGTTTACAGCATTGGAAAAACCGACAATCACCACTAAAATTAATAAAGGATAAAACAATCCAAAATCAATTTGTAAGGTGGTGAAGGGTATCTTCACTAGCGTGGAATGGCCCAGATACAGCAGGCCAAAATAAAATAATAAGGAAAACACAAACTGGGCCAGCAGTTTATCCCTGGCCCTGATACCTAAAGAGCGCCGGTGTATAACTTTCTGATAGTCGTCCATCAAACCTAAAAGAGCGCTGCTAAAGGTTACAAAAAGGGCCAGAAAAAGCGCGGGGGTTTTGGGTGCAAAGATTAAAATTATGAAAAGAAATGAGGACAAAAAAACAAGCCCCCCCATTGTAGGCGTTCCCGCTTTATTGAAATGCCGGCGGGGCCCATCCAGCCTTATTTGCTGTCCATAGCGCTGGCTACGGGAAAAACGGATATAAAGAGGACAAATAATTACACTTAAGAAAAAAGCCACTGCGGCCGTCTGGTAGATTGCAGGCGACAAAACATCTTCCCCTTTAGTATCTATTTAGCAGCTCCTCAACAATTTTTTCCATCTGCATCCCCCGAGATCCCTTTACCAGAATACAAGAGCCCGGTAAAGACAACGAGGCCAGGTTGTGCAGTATTTCCTCTTTGCTGTCAGCCGCAAAAATTTTTGCCGGCGCCAACCCTGCCTCCCGGGCGCCCTGGGCAATATAGGCTGCAAGTTTACCAACTGTACAGAGATAATCTATTCCTAAAACAACCAAATGCCTACCCACCGCAAGGTGCATTTCTTTTGCCTGTGGGCCAAGTTCAAACATATCCCCCAAGATAGCAATTTTTTGCCGGTTTAGGCCCCATTCCTTTAAAATTTGTAATGCCGATCGCACAGACGTGGGGTTGGCATTATAGGCATCGTTTATAACCCAGAACCCGCTTTTTGTCAACGTTTTTTCCAGCCGCATAGCGGAAGGTATGCTTTTGGCCAGCCCTTCCTGGATTGCTTCTATTTCCAGGGAAAAATCAAGGCCGACGGCTACAGCCGCCAAGGCGTTATAAACGTTGTGTCTCCCCGGCAGGGGGATTAAGAATTCTTCCTGTTTGCTGCCGGGTAACAGCGCCCTAAAGGTACAACCTGAATCTGTAAGGGTGTAGGCCAGCGCCTGCAGGTCTGCACCTTTATTAAAACCGAAGTAACTTGTTTCACCGGCATATTCCTGCCCCAGCCTGTTTAAAAAAGGATCATCACCATTTAAAAAAACTTTGCCCCGGGCAACCATGCCGGCGAGCAACTCGCCTTTAGCCTTGGCAATGTTTTCCCTGCTGCCCAAAAATTCCAGGTGGGCTTCACCAACATTGGTTATTACACCCCTGGAGGGACGGCAAAGAGCTGTTAGTAAGGCAATTTCTCCCGGCCCATTCATGCCCAGTTCCAACACAGCCGCCTGATGTTCTTTTTTTAAGCGTAAAAGCATCAGCGGCAAGCCCAAATGGTTGTTAAAGTTGCCTTCTGTTTTAAGCACATTGTAACGGGTGGAAAGAACAGCAGCAATAAGATCTTTTGTTGTTGTTTTACCATTGCTTCCTGTAACAGCGACAACAGGTAATGCAAACCTGTTACGGTAGTCGGCAGCTATTTTGTGCAACGCGTGCAAACTGTTTTCTACAACAATAATGGCTTTGTCCGGTGGAAAGGATTCCCTGGCAAACCTCGGCAGCCATTTTTCTTCCAGCAGGGAACCGGCCGCACCCCTACGCAGGGCATCAGCGATAAAAACATGCCCGTTTTTCTTTTCACCGGGCAAAGGGAAAAACAGCTCCCCGCCCTTAACCTGACGGGAATCGATCGCTCCGCCCCGAAAACCGCCGGCGGCCCCCCCCCGCCAAGGCCTTCCAGCTGTTATCCTTAATACCTCTTCCCAGGAAAAGAGCATTTAATTGTTTTTTTCCTCCTGGTTTTTGTTGGCCAGCCTTTGCACAATAATTTCTGAGGCTACCTCCCGATCGCTGAAAGGGAGCGTATGATCACTGAAAATCTGGTAGTTTTCATGCCCCTTACCGGCAATAATCACCATATCACCAGGCCGGGCCAGTTCAACACCCAGCTTAATAGCCTCGTAACGATCCGGCTGAATGGTATAGCCGTTACCCGAAGCTTTATTTTCCTGCAGCCCGGGTTCCACCTCATAAATAATCTGCCAGGGATCTTCCCCACGCGGGTTATCGGAAGTTAAAATACAGTAATCACTGTATTTACCGGCAATTTGCCCCATTAACGGCCTTTTTGCCCTGTCCCTTTCTCCGCCACAACCAAAAATAGTGATAATTTTTCCCCGGCAAAACTCCCTGGCAGTTTGTAAAATATTATCCAGCCCGTCGGGAGTATGTGCATAATCAACAATAACCACAAAGTCCTGCCCCAAATCAACCCGTTCAAAACGACCGGGGACACCCTCTATTTTTTCCAAGGCATCTTTAATAGCCAAAAGATCAACTCCCTCCAGCAGGGCGACAGCAGTCGCCGCCAAAGCATTATATATATTAAAATAGCCGTTCAGTTGCAGGGAAAAATCAGCCTTTCCCCAGGGTGAAACCAGCTTGTAATGAACGCCTCTACTTTTCAATTTAATTTTTTCAGCACGGATGTCGGCAGGGTTTTTAATGCCATAGGAAACGGATTGTGTTGTTACCTGCCGGAAAAAACTGCTGTAATGGATATCGTCCCGGTTCAATACTGCAAAACGCGGCTGCGATCCCTTGAAAAAACTGCCCCCCATCTGGGAAAAAAACTTTTTCTTGGCAGCAAGGTAGCGGGCATGGGTTTGGTGAAAATCAAGGTGATCATCCGTCACATTGGTCAAAACAGCGTAATCAAAATCACAGCCTGCCACCCTGTTTAGTTCCAAAGCATGGGAGGAAACCTCCATAATGGCATAAGCGACCTCCTTTTCCACCATGAGACGCAAAGCCTTTTGTAAGTCCGGTGCTTCGGGCGTTGTTGCCAAAACAGGAAAAATTTCCGGTCCGATCTGATATTTTATCGTTCCCAGCAAACCTGTTTTATAATTTTGGGCCGCCATAATGGCTTCAATTAAATAGGTGGTGGTTGTTTTGCCATTTGTGCCTGTCACCCCAATCAACCTCAGCTTGGAAGCAGGCGAATCATAAAAAAACTGGGAAACAGCAGCCATGGCCAGCCTGACATTGGGTACCAAAACCTTTACCGCTCCCCGGACTGCCCTTTCCTTTTCCAAAAACACAGCAACTGCCCCGGCAGCAACTGCCTGGGATATAAAATCATGGCCGTCAGCTTTACCCCCTTCCAGGCAAAAGAAAACAGATCCCGGTTGGATACAATCCGTGTGGTAAGCCAGTCCCCTGACAGGTGCATCAATCCGGCCTTCAGTTTTTACTACGTGCAAAAATTTTAGCAGTGCAGCAAGTTCCTTCACAGTATCCAAAGGCACCCCTACTTCCCGGCAAATTTTCTTCTTCCTGCCCCTGGTATCATAGCGGCTATTGCCTTGATTATGTAAACAAACAGTCCCTCTTAATCTTAATCCAGCGGCGAAGAAAAGTAAACTTGCACACTGGAATTTTTATTGACCACCGTACCTGCTGCCGGTTCCTGTTTAACGGCCAGGCCAGAACCGGAAGGCGCTGTTTTTAAACCTAAATAATCCAATATTTCACCTGTTTCCCTGATCGTCAGCCCCTGTAAATTGGGAACAACCACTTCCCCGGGGTTTTCTGCACGCCAAAGATCTTCCAAATACACAATGATCTTTGTTTGTAAAGGCACTTTTGCCCCCGCTTTAGGCGTCTGTTCCCTGATCAGGCCGTTTCTGCCCACCGGCTTGAGGAGCAGCCCCTCTGAATCGAGCAGCGCCCCTGCTTCGTCAATTGTCAAGCCTTTCAAGGCAGGCACTTCAACCGAACGCACCTCCGGGGCCGAGGAAATTTCCGATGGGGGAATTTCCAGGTAAGAAAACACATCTTTCATCACCGCCTGGAAGATAGGGGCGCTTATCTGTGACCCCCACTGTGCCCCTCTTTTTGCCCCGTCCACGGTAATATAAAGCAAAATTTGCGGGTCTTCTGCCGGGGCAAAGCCTACAAAAGCCAGAATATATTCACCGGCTTTATAAACACCGCCCGGCCCAACCTTTTGTGCGGTTCCTGTTTTTCCGGCGATACGGTAGCCTTCAATATAAGCATTGATGCCGCTGCCTTCGTTAACAACTTCCTCCATAATCCAGGACACCTTGTGGGCAGTTTCTTTGGAGATAACCCGCCGGATAATTTCCGGGGTACCGCGCTCTATAATTTCACCGTCGGGCCCTTTGATCTCTTTAATCAGATAAGGCCGCAATAAATTTCCCCCGTTGGCAATAGCAGAAACAGCCATCACCTGTTGTAGCGGTGTAACCGATACCCCCTGACCAAACGAAGTGGTGGCCAGCTCCAGGGGGCCGATTTGCTCAGGCCTGAAAATTATACCTGTTCCTTCACCAGGAAATTTAAGCCCGGTTTTACTCCCAAAACCAAACGCCCTTATATATTCAAACATTTTTTCCGGGCCCAGCCTTTCCCCCAAGCGCATAAAGGCGGGGTTACAGGAGCCCAAAACAGCTTCTAAATAGGAAATTGAACCATGGGTGGTCCAACAATGGACATTATGACCGGCAATATTTGCTGAACCGGTGCAATGGAAATGTTCCTTTTCATCATATATGTTTTCTTCTATAGCTGCCGAAAGGGTTATCAATTTAAAGGTCGATCCCGGTTCATAGGTGTCAGTAACAGGGTAAAGCCGCCAGTGTTCCTTGGAGTACCGGTTATAGTCATTGGGATCAAAGTCGGGCTTGGAGGCAGCAGCTAAAAACGCACCCGTTTGCGGGTTAACAGCCAAACCTATAATCCTGTCGGCGTCGTATTCAATCATCGCCCGGGAAAGTTCCCGTTCCAAAATATACTGGATCGTTTCATCAATGGTAAGATAAATATCCATGCCTTCCTTGGGGGGATTATAGCGCCGTACGCCGGCAATTTCCCGACCCCTGTTATCTGTGGGAAATACGATTTGTCCGTCCCGACCCTTTAAATAATCTTCAAAATATAGCTCCAACCCGGCCCAGCCCTGGTCTGTACCCACAAAACCGAGCAACTGGGATAAAAGAGTTCCGTTTGGATAAAATCGTTTGGTTTCGTGCGTAAAGGTGATCCCCGGCAGGTTTAAAAGTCTGACTTCTTTGGCGACTTCTTCTTCAACTTTTCTTTTTACGTAGACAGCTGCACGTTCCTGGGTAATAAGCTCGAAGATACTTTCCACAGACATTTCCAGGACAGGTGACAGGGCCCGGGCTGTAAAAAGGGGATCTACAATTTGAGGGGGCACAGCAACAACTGTTTCCACTGTCGCACTGCCGGCCAGCAGGTACCCGTTTCGATCGTAGATGCTGCCCCGCGGTGAACGGGTGGGGATACTGCGGTTCCATTGTTCCCAGGCTTTCTGCTGCAGCTCCTCGGCCCGTACAAATTGTATCCAGCCCAACCTGAAAATAAGGGCAGCGACGATAAGTGCTGTCAAAACAAAAATACCAAGAACCCTGCGGCGCATATTCAAATTAAAAGTTGTCTGGCGAAACATTGAACCTCTCTTTCCAGGCATACGGTTAATATTTTGTCCCCCGCGCAGAAAGAACCAGCCACTGCCTTTTTTCAGGATGTTGTAAACCCAGTTCGCCCAAGGCAATCCTTTCTATCCTTTCCAGGGAACCCAGGCGTTTGACTTCAATACAGAGAATTTCCTTTTCCTCCTGCAGCAAGGCCATTTCTTTGTGCAGATGCTGGATACGGTAATTACAGGCTACAATGCGCCCGTATTGGCTGATAACACCCACCCCGACCAATATTAATATTGTCAGCAAAAAATATAAGAGCATTCTTTCCCGCAAAGAATAGCCGCCTGCTGGCAGGGCAGAGGTTGATGCTGCCCTATGTCTTTTGGCAAGGGGCGGCGCTGTGCTTGGCCCGGATCGGAAACTTCCGGTAGACCCCTGCTGCAGATGATAGTCTGCTTTTGCTTTTTTTCTGGCTAATAACAACTTTATTCACCTGCCGATTTTCTTAGAACTTCAATTTTCAATACTTTTCCGCTGCTCTTAAACGAGCACTTCTGGCCCGCGGATTTTCTGCCAGTTCTTCTTCACCGGGGAAAAGCGGTTTTTTCGTTAAAATTTTTAACAGTGGGGTCCTGCCACATCCACATACCGGCATATCGGGAGGGCAGATGCAGCCCCGTGCATATTCCCGGAACATTTCTTTGACAATCCTGTCTTCCAGGGAATGATACGCAATAACAACCACCCGGCCACCGGGCCTTAATAGCTTTATACCCTGGTTCAAGCCTTTTTTTAAATTATCAAGCTCGGCATTGACCGCAATGCGTAAGGCCTGGAAAACACGTTTGGCCGGATGCCCCCCCTTTCTTCTGGCCGGTGCCGGAATAGCCTCTTTGATAATCTCCACTAACTGGCTGCTATTTATTATCGGCCCTTTGTGCCGGCGGTATTTAACAATCAGGGAGACAATACGCCGGGCCCATTTTTCTTCCCCGTAGACACGGAAAATCCTGGCCAGTTCCTGCGGGGGGAGATCTGCTAGAAGCTGGGCAGCTGTCAAAGGCAGGGTCTTGTCCATGCGCATATCCAGGCGAACATCATCCCGGTACGAAAAACCCCGTCCCGGGCAGTCCAGCTGGTGGGAAGAGACACCTAGATCCAGTAAAAGACCGTCGACGGCATCAATTCCCAGCTGTGCACAGGCCTGTTCAATTTCTCCAAAATTGGCCTTAACAGCCTGAAAGACTTCATTAAAGGCAGAAAGCCTGCTTTGTGCAGCTTGCAGGGCCTCCTGATCACAATCAATGCCCACTAACCTGCCTGCGGGCAAAAGCTGTTTTATAATCGCTGTAGCGTGCCCCCCTCCACCCAAGGTGGCATCAACAATGACTTTGCCGGGTAACGGCTGTAAATATTTTAGCACCTCCGGCAGCATAACCGGCGTATGCCTGAAATTATCGCTATTAGAAACCATCTTTTTCCTTTCATAATTAAAGCTGAAAATCCATTAAACTTTCTGCCACCTGTTCAAAAGAAAGGTTGGATTTATTACTGTATTCTTCCCAAATTTCTTTACTCCAAATCTCAGCACGGTTGGATACGCCGATAAAGACAATATCCTTTTTTAACTGGGCATGTTCACGCAAAAGGGGGGGAACCAGAATGCGACCTTGTTTGTCCATTTCCAACTCAGAAGCACCGGAAAAAAATATGCGCAGAAAAGCCCTTGTTTCAGCTTTTGTAAAAGGTAAACCTTTCAGTTTGCCTTCAAGATTTTCCCATTCTTGTGCAGGGTAAAGAAACAAACAGTTGTCCAGGCCGCGGGTAACAAAAAAGCTTTCCCCCAATTTATCACGAAAACGGGAGGGAACAATAACACGGCCTTTTTGATCAAGCGTATGGTTGAATTCACCAATTAGCATCTACAAACTCCAATTATGGAATATTTAACAAGGATGCAGGTTGGGCGGTTTTGAAAAACAACCCTTCCCCACTTTGCACCACTTTGACACCATTTTAAACCACTTTCGTTTTATATTCTACCCTCCCCTGAAAATTCCTTCTGCCAAATAAAAAACGGGGTTCTAAAAAATAGGGAAAAAGTGGGGAAAATAATGTAAATTTCCTTCTTTTATTGCAAATTTAACCCAATAATACCTTGATTTGATCGTAATAAGGTGAAATAAAAGGCAAAAAGGGTCGGTAATTTTTAGATTTCAGGTCATAATTTTTGTTAAAAATATTTAATAATTTTCCGGGAAAAACAAGTCGTCTAAAAAAAACAGACTTTAACCCTCAATCATTATTTATTCCTGCAGCACTGCATAAAAAAACACCGGCCCCAAAAACCGGTGTCATTCCAAAATGTTCGTCTTTACTGCTTACTTCAAACTAAATATTTTAAAAAAACTGAGGCGGTATAAAAATAAATTAACAGTCCTGTCACATCTTTAATGGTAGTCACAAAAGGTCCGGAAGAAAGTGCAGGGTCCATACCATAATGGTTAAAAATGATGGGCACCAAAGTGCCGATTATGGCGGCGACGATAATTGTAAAGAACATGGAAAAACCAACCACAAAACCCAAAATAGGCAGGCCCTGCCATAAAAAAGCAGCAACAGAAATTAAAACCCCGTTCACAACCCCGATGACCAGACCGACTTTAACTTCGCGGCAAAGGTATTGCCAGGCCTTGGCTGTTTCAATTTCCCCGGTAGCCAGGCCACGCACAAAAACCGTCGAGGACTGGGTGGCTACATTGCCTCCCATATCCATAATTACCGGAATAAAAGCAGCCAGCACCACAATGGACTGCAGTGTTGCACTGAAGGCCCCCACGACACTCCCTGAAAAAATTCCCCCTAAAAGGCAGATGATCAGCCAGGGCAGCCTTTTCCAGGCCAGGTCGAAAATAGGGGCATCCAAAATATTGACACCTTCAATTTCACCCGCACCGGCTAAACGGTAGATATCTTCTGTAGCCTCTTCCTCGATAACATCTAAAATATCATCAACCGTAATAATCCCCAACAGGCGGCGATCCCCGTCTACAACCGGCACAGCAAGCAGATCATAGCGGGCTACAACGCGGGCCACCTCTTCCTGATCCATATCAGCCGGCACACTGATCACGTTGGTAAGCATTATTTCGTGCAGGAAGGTGCCGTCGCTGGCTGCAATCAGATCCCGCAGAGATAAAACACCGCTGAGCCGGGTCTGGGAATCGATAATATAAACATAATAAATAATTTCTGCTTCCGGGGCAACTTCACGCAAACGGATGATGGCTTCTTCTGCAGGAATATCTTCCGGCAAGGCAATAAAGTCGGTGGTCATAATCCCGCCGGCTGTATCTTCAGGATAACGCAGCAAACCCTTGATCTCTTCAGCTTCTTCTTCGATCAGGCTTAGAAATTCCCGGGCTTCTTCCAGGGAAAGTTCCCCCAAGAGGTCTGTGGCATCATCCACGGCCATTTCCTTGAGGATAGCCGAGGCATGGTGTTTGGTGAGAAGCCTCAGCAAAGAAACACGATCGAAGCCCTCCATTTCCTGAATAATCCGCGCAGCTTCTTCATCGGAAAGGAGCCCAAAAAGTTCCTTTTTCTGTTCAACTTTTAATTCGTCAATCAAGTCTAGCAGATCGCTGGGATGCAGTCCTTCTTTTACCCGGCCTATAATTTCCTGCAACGTTTGTTGTATGGACAACTTTTTCACCCCCGGCTGTTTACCTTATAAAGGAAAAACAAGTTCATTATAGCATATTACACCTGATTTAATAAGTAAAAAAACCCCACCATGACGTGGAGCCGCTGTTTTGAACTCTCCCCCAACAGGGGGGTGCCCTCTTAGATGCTTTGTAGGTCCCCTAATGCTTAGGGCTTCTACGCCGCATATAAAGTCAGGCTCCCATTATAACAGTGTTAGCTCAAAACTTTGGCGACCGGACACGCGCACGGTAGGGTATTTTTATTAAAAATTTATAAGATTCCCTGTTTACAGGAAACAAAGACAATATTTTTTGCCGGGACAGAAAATTCTATTTTATCCGGGAGCATTGAACATAATTACACCCACAGAATATTTAATCAACTGCCTATAGTATATCAGCCCTTTGTCCTGAAAGCAAGTCTTTACATATTTCTGTTTAATTTATGCAAACAGCGCTGGCGACGGCAACCCTTCGTCAACATTATTTTGCCTTTTCTTTTTTATTTTCCCTCTTAACCGGCAAAATATGCAGTTCTTTCAACTGTCCGGCAGTAACCTGTGCCGGGGCCCCGGTTAGCAAACAGGTGCCGGCGGCAGTTTTGGGAAAGGGGATTACGTCCCGGATACTTTTCTTGCCTGCCATGAGCATGACTAAACGATCCAGACCAAAAGCAATGCCCCCATGGGGGGGGAGGCCATATTGAAAGGCTTGCAGGAAAAACCCGAATTTTTCCTGTATTTCCTCTGCCTGCAGACTTAAAATCTGAAAGATTTTTTCCTGAAGTTCCTTTTTATAAATACGCACACTTCCCCCGGCAACTTCGACGCCGTTATAAACCAAATCATAAGCCTGTGAACGGACCTTTGCAGGATCTTCATTTAACAAAGGCAGATCTTCATCCAAAGGAGCTGTAAAGGGGTGGTGGTTGGCCATATATCTTTTTTCTGCATTATCATAAGCCACCAAGGGAAAATCTATAACCCAGAGAAAGTGATCTTTGTCCTTGGGAACCAGTTCTAGGCGTTGGGCCAAATAAACCCTCAGTTGACCCAAAACCTTGAGGGCTGGTTCCCTTTGATCGGCTACAAACAGCAGCAAGTCCCCCGGTTCCCCCTGCATTTGTTTTTTAATTTCTGCAAACTGTGGGGGGGCAAAAAATTTCTTCAGCGGCGTTTTAAACCCGTTTTCCGTGGGTATCATCCAGGCCAGGCCACCTGTCCCCCAGGATTGAACCAGCCGGGTCAAGTCGTCAATTTCTTTGCGACTGAAATGCCCGCAGCCCTTGGCATTCAAACCCTTAACCACACCACTTTTAGCAATGATCCCCCGGAAGACTTTAAACTCTGATTCCCCCGCTATTTTTGTAATATCGACAATTTCCATGTCAAAGCGGGTGTCCGGTTTATCGCTGCCAAAACGTTCCATGGCCTCTGCATAAGGCAGCACTTTGAAGGGAATCTCCACTTCTTTCTGCATTGTTTCCCTAAAAATATGTTGGACCAGGCCTTCTGTTACCTGCCGGATGTCCCCGCCGGTACAAAATGATAGTTCAAGATCTATCTGGGTAAATTCCGGCTGGCGATCAGCCCTCAGATCCTCATCCCGGAAACAACGGGCAACCTGAAAATATTTGTCCACCCCGGAAGCCATCAACAGCTGCTTAAACAATTGGGGAGACTGTGGCAAAGCATAAAAACTGCCGGGTACCGTACGGCTGGGCACCAGGTAGTCCCGGGCTCCCTCTGGTGTGCTGCGGGTCAACAGCGGTGTTTCAACCTCCCGGAAGCCCTGTTCGTCAAGGTATTGCCGCAAAGACATTAAAACCTTATGGCGTAACTGCAGGGAACGCTGCATTTCCGGGCGCCGCAGATCCAGGTAGCGGTATTTCAAGCGTAGGTTTTCATCAGTATCGATACCGTCTTCAATATAAAAGGGCGGCGTTTGGGATGAATTTAAAATTTCCAATTCCTGCACATCTATTTCTATTTCCCCTGTAGCCAAGCCGGGGTTAATCGTTTCTTCCGCACGGTGCCGGACCGGGCCCCGGACGGCCAAAACATATTCTGAACGCAGCTTTTCTGCCTCTTTAAAAAAAACGGCGCTTTGATCATAATCAAAAACTAGCTGTATAATACCGGAGTGATCCCTTAAATCAACAAAAATCAGCCCGCCATGATCCCTTTTGCCTTGCACCCAGCCGGCAAGCACTACCTCCCGGTTAACGTCGTTTTCGTTTAGCAAACCACAATAATGGGTTCTTTTCAGGCGCATAGTTTTAGTACAGCCCTTCCAGGCTGTTTACCCCCTTCCAGCAAGCCGGCAACTTCTTTGCTCAGGACTTGAAATATTTTAACAGTTCTGCCGGAGACAATTCCTGCTGTTCCCTTAGCAGCAGGTCCCGCAGTTTAAATTTTTTATTAAGCCTTTCTTCTTCCCCTAAAATAACCACATAGCGAAAACCCTGGCGGTGGGCATATTTCATTTGTGCTTTCAAACTGCGGTCAAGGTAATCTGTTTCTGCTTTTAAACCCAGGGCCCGCAGCCGGTAAAGCAGGGTTAAACCCTTCTCCCGCAATTCAGGGTCGTCGATCGCCAAATAAATCCCGTCAGGGGGATCTTCCACCGGCCATAAATTTTCTTTTTCCATAGCCAGCAAGATCCTTTCCACCCCGGCAGCCATCCCTACACCGGGAACGTAGGGCCCCCCACAACTCTCCACAAGGTGATCATAGCGCCCTCCGCCCACAAGTGAATTCTGTGTATCCAGGGCGTCAAAAACAAATTCAAAAGCCGTTTTCGTGTAATAATCGAGTCCCCGTACAAGGAAGGGATCTACCTTATAAGGAATCTGCAACGCCTGCAGAAGTTTTAATACAGTTTCAAAGCTTTCACGGCAGGAGGGGCAAAGAAATGAATCCAGCCCCGGTGCGTCCTGCATGGCCTGCCGGCAACTTAAAACCTTGCAGTCCAAAAGGCGCAAGGGGTTGGTCAGCATTCTTTGCCGACAGTCCGGGCACAATGAAGATTCTTTTTCCTGAGCAAAGCTCCTGAGATGATCCTGAAAAGGGGGCCGGCACTGTGGACACCCCACGCTGTTGATCAGCAAGGTTAAATTTTCAAAACCCAATTTTGCAAACAAATCTGCAGTAAATTTGATGATTTCGACATCTGCAGCCGGATCCTCTGTGCCAAAGGTTTCAATGCCCATCTGGTAAAACTGCCTCTGCCTGCCAGCCTGGGGCCGATCATAGCGAAACATGGGGCCAAAATAAAAAAACTTCAGGGGCTGGGCACGGTGGTTTAAACCATGCTCCAGGTAGGCCCGTGTCACACCGGCTGTTCCTTCCGGCCTGAGGGCCAGTTCCCGGCCCCCGCGATCCTTAAAAACGTACATTTCTTTTTTAATAATATCGCTTGCTTCCCCTACACTGCGCACAAAAAGCTCCGACTCTTCAAAAATCGGGGTGCGAATTTCCGTGAAATTGTAATTAAAACACATTTCCCGGAATGCTTCCTCTAAATATTGCCATTTTACTGCTTCCTGCAGTAGAATATCATGGGTCCCTCGCGGCGCTTTTTTCATTAACCACACCCCTTTGAAACTCTTCCCAAAATATAATTAAGACCTGATACACATTGATTTTAGCCAATGGCGGGGGCCTTGTCAACTTCGCCGCCCGTGTCGAACCGACCGGGGGAATTCCCAGCCAGGACTTAAAAAAGCTTTCTGCTGTCCAGCAGGATGGTGACCGGGCCTTCGTTTTCAATTTTCACCTGCATCCTGGCCTGAAATTTACCGCGGGCCACCGGCAAGCCCTTGTCTGATAAAAATTTGCAAAGCAGATCATAAAAATAGGCCGCCTTTTCAGGTGCAGCCGCCTGCTTAAAACTGGGACGCCGCCCCTTGCGGCAGTCCCCATAAAGTGTAAATTGTGATATACAGAGCACTGCGCCCCCTGCTTCTGGCAGGGAAAGGTTCATTTTGCCCTGTTCATCCTCAAAAATACGCAACCCGGCAATTTTTTCTGCAAGGTAGCGGCAGTCGTTTTCTGTATCGTCCGCCGCTATACCAACAAAAACGACCAGCCCGCCGGCGATTTCCCCCACAACGCTCCCCTCAACTTCTACCGCAGCCCAACCTGTTCTTTGCACAACAGCACGCAATTTTTACCAACACCCTTAACCTTTATGGTGTATTGACCTGCGGAGCCGGGGATGAACCCGTCTCCACATGGCGTTTCACGGAAAAAACATCCTTGACTTTTTTTATCCGCTTCATGATATATTCCAGATGATCCAGATCCTTGACGACCAAGGTTAAATTAATGACAGCCGTTTTATCCCTGGCAATCCGCCCGTTTACGGCTGTAATATTAACCTTGCTTTCACTGATAGTATGCATGACCTCTGTCAGAAAGTTGGGACGGTCCATACCGGCCACCTCAATTTCCACCGGGTAGGATAAGCCGTTGTTGACCACCCAGGAAACCTCCAGGTAACGATCTTCTTTTTTTGTAGCCCGTAAAATATTGGGGCAATCCTTGCGGTGTACAGAAATACCCCGGCCTCTGGTGATAAAACCGATAATTTTGTCACCCGGCAACGGGTTGCAACATTTTGAAAAGCGTACCAGCAAATTGTCGATACCCTGTACCTTTACGCCCTGGGTAACCTTGCCGGCACCCTTCCAGGGTTTAATTTCTACAGAAGGCAACGGTTTTTTTTCTTCGCCGTATTTTTTGCGGTATTCTTCCCGCAACCTGGTAACAACCTGTTGCGGCGAAACACCCCCGTAACCGACAGCCGCATAGACATCATCGGCAGAAAGAAAATTGTACCTTACACCAACGTCCTCTAAAAGAGGTTCTTTCAGTAATAAACAGGGTTCCAAGCGCAGCCTGCCAATTTCTTTTTCCAGTAGATCCCTGCCCTTGGTAATATTTTCTTCGCGCCTTTCTTTTTTAAACCAGTTGCGAATTTTGCTTTTTGCCTGAGAGGTCATCACTATTTTTGACCAGTCCCGGCTGGGGGTGCCCCCTTTACTGGTAATAACTTCTACTATATCCCCGGTCTGCAGCTTGTATTCCAAAGGGACAATCCGCCCGTTAATCCGGGCCCCGACACATTGGTTACCGATATCCGTGTGAATGCGGTAGGCAAAATCCAGGGGTACGGCCCCGGAAGGCAGATCGATCACATCACCGCGCGGGGTAAAAACAAAGACTTCATCGGCAAAAAGATCTATTTTCAGGTGTTCCATAAATTCATGGGCATCTTTCAGTTCCTGCTGCCATTCCAGCAACTGCCGCAGCCAGGAAAGCTTTTCTTCGAATTCCCGGTCATCCCTTGCTTTTTCCTTATACTTCCAGTGGGCTGCAATCCCGTATTCCGCCGTGCGGTGCATTTCCCTGGTTCGGATTTGTGCTTCCAAAAGCTCATTTTCAGCACAAACTACAGTGGTATGCAAAGACTGGTACATATTTGATTTGGGCATGGCAATATAATCGTTGAAATGCCCCGGAATAGGCCGCCAAAGGGTATGCACAATTCCCAGAGCCGCATAACAGTCCCTGATGCTATCTACAATGATACGTACCGCAGTTAGATCATATATTTCGTTAAAATCCTTGTCCTGGCTCTTCATTTTGTTATAAATACTGTAAATATGCTTGGGACGGCCGTTAATTTCAGCAGTTATTCCAGCCTCTGAAATTTTTTCCTGCAAAATAGTGATTACTTCAGATATGAAGTTTTCCCTTTCACGGCGTTTTTTAGAAAGCCGGTCTGCTAAATGGTAATATTCTTCTTCATTTAAATAACGGAAAGCCAAGTCTTCAATTTCCCACTTTATTTTATAGATTCCCAAACGGTGTGCCAAAGGGGCATAAATTTCCAGGGTTTCACGGGATATTTCTTTTTGTTTGGCAGGATGCAGGTAGCGGAGTGTCCGCATATTATGTGTCCGATCAGCCAACTTAATGAGAATAACCCTGATATCCCGCGCCATGGCCACCAGCATTTTACGCCATGTTTCGGCCTGATGTTCTTCCTTGGATCGAAACTCCATCCGGCTTAATTTAGTGACCCCATCAACCAGGGAGGCCACCTCTTCGCCAAATACTTTTTCGACCTGTTCGTAACCGTAGGGTGTATCTTCAACGACATCATGCAGCAAGGCAGCCACAATCGTGATCAAATCCAGCTCCAGATCAGCCAGTATATAGGCCACCCCCAAGGGATGGGTAATATAAGGTTCACCGGAAATCCTTTTTTGATCGGCATGTGCCTTCACAGCAAAATGATACGCCTTGCTGATCAGATCCCAGTTTTCTTTTTTATTATTATACTGTTTAAACCGTTTTTTCAGTGCCTGCAGGCTCATTTTTCACCCCTGCTTAATTTTACCTCTTTCTTTTAGTATAAGTTATGTCCCGCCGAGAGTAAAGTCACTAAATAAATTTAGTATTTTTTTTCCCGCAGCTGCCAATAAAAAAGACTGCCAGGCAAGGGTTTTTTTCCACTTGTCCTTTTCCAGGCGCAGGGTTTTAGTTGCAGCTAGATCCTTGAGTAAACTGCAGTAATCATGAACAAGGTGTTGAAAACTAATTTGCTGCCCATTTGACACCAAATATTGTGCTTCTGCAAAAATATCCATACTTTTTTTTAAGAGATGCCTGGTGGCTGGAAAGGGAAGTGTTTTTTGCAGTTGATAAAATATTTTTTCCGAGGTAAGGTGTGTACCTGTTTTTGTAATTTTTTGCAGGTGATAATAAATCTGTTCCAAGACACAGGCATGGGGTACGGTTGCCCCCAGCAATTTCAAGTTTTCCCGGTAATCCCTCTGACTATATAGCAAATGAACCTGCAGTTCCTTTCCTGCCCTGCCTGTTTCGGTAAGCTGAAGCAGCAGTTCCTTTAATTTTTCTTCATTCAAAGGCAGGTCGTAGAGCATCAGCCGGTGGGGTATTTTAGCAGGCGGCCCTTCCGCCGCCCAGGCCCCCTGATGGCTGAAGGATATTCCCGGCATACCGCTAAAATACTTTTTTAGTTGCTGCCGGCGTCCGGCAGTATTCACAAAAACAAGGATCCCCTGCTCCTGCTTACATAATTCCCTGATATAAAGGGCTTTCTTTTTCAGACCCCGGCGATCAACTACTGTTAAGGAACTTTTTCCTATGTATTGATCGGCATATACACAATCTAAAACCTCCAGCTGCAGGGCGTTGTTTCCCTTCCAAAGATCAAAAGAAACACTGAAAGCCAGGTCTATTTCCCGCTGGGGGGCCAAGGGTGGCAGTCTGGTTTTACCGTTAAAGCTGATCCCTGCAAAAGATTTGCCTTTTTTTTGCACGCCCAGCTGCAGGTGCTGCCCGTTTTTACCCACACCCCTTATTTTTTCCAGCAGCCATTTTTCTCCCCAGAAAAGAGGGGGGGGATTGCCATGTCCAAAGGGTTCGAGCAGTTGCAACGCAGTAGCCAGGGCGGGGGTAATTTCTCCCGGTTCCAGCCGGGCATCAAGGCTCAAGGTTGATACAGGGCCCTGTTCACCAAAAAAATTCAAGGCTAGGTCGTCCAGTTTTTCCCGCAAGGCGGGAATACATTCCCCGGCAACTGTTAAACCGGCAGCCTGGCGGTGGCCCCCAAACCCTAGCAGCAGAGTGCTGCAATCTTTTAAAGCCGCAGCCAAATCAAAGTCACCGCAGCTTCTGCCGGATCCCTGGCCGATCCCTTCTTCAAGGGCCATCAGGATAACCGGCCGGTTAAAACGCTCGACCATGCGGCTGGCAACAATCCCCAAAACGCCGGGATGCCAGTTTTTTTCTGCTAAAAGCAGGAAACTACGCCCCACTTTTTCCGGAGGGCTTTCTACAGCCAGAGAATAGGCTTCCTTAAAAATTTCCTGTTCCAGTTCCTGGCGACGGCTGTTCTCTGCCTGCAGTTCCCGGGCTGTTTGCAAAGCCTTTTCCTCTTTTTCTTCCATCAGCAGGTATAAGGCCCGCTTGGCATCACCCATCCGCCCGGCTGCATTGAGACGAGGCGCGATGATAAAGGCTATCTCCTCCGCTGTCAGTTTATCATTCCTTACACCGGCCGCCGTGCGCAAAGCCCGCAGCCCGGGGCGTAATAATTTTGCCATTTGCTGCAGGCCATAGACCACCAGCACCCGGTTTTCATCGCGTAAAGGCACGACATCGGCTACTGTTCCCAAGGCTACCAAGTCAAGGTAATCCCAGATTATTGTTTCCCTCCCCACCCGGGAACAGAGGGCCTGACCCAACTTAAAGGCAATACCGGCCCCGCAAAGAGCTGTAAAGGGGTAGGCACAGTCCCTGCGCCAGGGATTAAGAACAGCACCGGCTGCCGGTAAAACTTCTCCGGGCTGGTGATGATCTGTCACAATCACCTCCAGGCCCAAGCGGCGGGCATATTCAATTTCGTCAAGGTTAACAATGCCGCAGTCTACTGTGATCAGCAGGGACACGCCCCGGCTATGCAGAAGAGCAAGGGCGCTGCTATTTAAACCGTACCCTTCCTGCAGACGATCGGGAAGATAAAAGACGACATCGCCACCCAGCAACTGCAGCAGGGAAAATAATAAAGCCGTGGCGGTAATTCCGTCAACATCATAGTCACCATAAACAGCTATGCGTTCCCCCTGTTGGAGAGCCGCCAATATAATTTCAACGGCCCGTTCCATATCCTGCATTAAAAAGGGGGAATGAAGCTGTGTCAGGGCGGGGTATAAAAACGTTTTCCCCGCTTCGACACTGTTAATCCCCCGGTTAAGCAAAACCTGGGCCGCTGGCAGCGGTATCTTGAATTCCTGTGCCAATAAAGTGCATTTTTCCGATTCCTGGGGGAACAGCTGCCAGCTCCGGGCAGACAGTTGCTTTTCCCCGGTAATTTTTTTTAACATTCCTTAGTTTCCCCAGCCTGCCGTTGCCTCTTTTTGGAATCGACATTCCCCCCGGAAAGAAAATGACCGCTCTCATCCGCCGCCCAAGGATCTGTTTCTTTCTGGCCGCCTTGGCTTTCCTGTTCCCCGGCGGCAGAAGTTTCCTGCAGTCGCCCAACCTGCGCCAGGAAGGTATCACGTTCCTTTTTGGTAATTTGTAACTTCTCCTGTAAATTTTTTATTTCCTGGTTTAAAGCACGTATTTGCAACTTGATCATAATATTTTTAAACAAACCAAAGATAAAAACAGCCAATGCCCCCAGCACTGCCGAGCCCAAAATTACAAGCACAGCAGACGTCTCCACAACACCATAAAGGTAGTTAACCTCTACCGGTTGGCTGTTTGCCGAGGCAAAAACAGCAATAATCAGGCAAAGAACAAGCGCAAAAATGATGTTTAAACGGCCCACTAAGGTTCACCCTTCCTGATAGTCGGCTTTTTTTTGTAGCTGCACTCGGCAGCTAAGCAAGGGTTTTTTGTCTTTTTTCAGCCGGTTGAAGGGAAAACCACAAAGGGCCGGCAATAAAGACAGAAGAACAGGTACCAATTACAACCCCCACCAGCAATGCCAAGGCAAAAGCCTTCAGATCCATGCCGCCCACAAAATAATTGAAAGCGATAAAAAGGGAAACGAGCACAATCAGGGTGGTCAAAGAGGTGTTTAAAGAACGGATTAAACTATCATTAATGCTTCCGTTAACCACCTCTGCAAGGGGTTTTTTGCGGCTGTACCTTTTTAGGTTTTCCCGGATACGATCAAAAATTACGATGGTATCATTGATCGAATAACCGACAATTGTTAAAATCGCGGCAATAAAAGGGCTGTTGATCTCAATTTGAAACAAGGAAAAAACCGTTAACACGGTAAAAATATCGAATAGCAAAGTTAAAATTGCAGCCACGGCAAACCTGAATTCAAAACGGAAGGTGATATAAAGAATCATACCGGCTGCCGCCAGCAGCAGGGCATAGAAGGCTTCCCTGGTCAGCTCCCGGCCGATCGTAGCCCCCACGTTTTCAACCCGCAGGACATCTTCAGCAGTCATCTCCGGCCAACGTTCCTGAAAGGCGGCAATAACTTCTTTTCTGGTAGCCTCCTGCAGGTAGGGCGCCTTGATGACCACTTCCCTGCCCTCTGCAAAACCTTCACGCCCGACCCTTTGCAGGGGCACCCCGTCCAGACCAAAGGGAGAAAGAACTTCCTGCACCTCCTGCATCTGGTAGCCTGCCGCCAGACGCAATTGCAAGATGGTCCCTTCCTTAAAATCGATCCCAGGATTCAAACTGTTTAAAGACAAGGAAATAATACCGGCAAGCACGATGATAGCAGCCAGCACGAAAGCCACACGCCGGTATTGCACGAAGGGAAAATTATACTGTTTCATTTTGATACCCCCTGTAACCGAGGTAGGCAGCATTTTTCACCAGGCCGGAACGAACTGCCAGGCGCAGCAAAAGACGGGTTAAAAAAATAGCCGAAAACATGCTGCAGAGAATACCGGTTAAAAGCACAATGGCAAAGCCCCGCACGGGGCCGCTGGCCACTAGAAAAAGGACCAGGGCTGCAATAATTGTAGTTATATTGGCGTCCAGAATCGCGCTCCAGGCACGCAGAAAGCCGGCATTGACAGCGCTAAGAACTGTTTTACCGGTTCCCAGCTCTTCTTTCACCCGCTCAAAAATAAGGACGTTGGCATCGACAGCCATCCCAATGGAAAGAATTAGGCCGGCAATGCCGGGCAGGGTCAAAGTAGTCTTAAAAACGGCCAGCACTGAAAAAACCAGCGCAACATAAACAATCAGGCTGATATCGGCCACTAACCCGGCAAAACGGTAGTAAAAAAGCATGAAAATAATAACAAGGAACAAGCCGATAATACCGGCCCTGGTACTTAACCGGAGGGCGTTTTCTCCCAAAACAGGCCCCACGGAACGGGTTTCCAGCTCCACTAATTCCACAGGCAGTGCACCGGAACGGAGCATCAAGGCAATGTTGCCGGCCTCTTCTGCGGAGCCAATGCCGGTAATGACAGCCTTACCGTCTTTGATCACACTCTGTACCTTTGGGGCGGAAACCAGCTCTTCGTCAAGGAAAATAGCAATAATTTCACCCAAATGTTCTTCTGAGGCCCTGGCAAATTTCTCCTTGCCCGCCGCATCAAATTCCAGGGCCACCTCCGGTTCATTGTACTGCCCGCGCGTAAAAAAGGCTGTTTTCAAATCGGCTCCCGTAAGCAATACCTCGCCGGCTGAATTTTTAAAGGTCAAAAGAGCTGTCCGGCCGATGACCTCCATCGCCTGGGTCTGATCTTTCAACCCCGGCAATTCAATTCTGATGCGGTTTTCCCCTTCGGGCTGCAAAACAGGTTCGCTAACCCCCAACAAGTCAATCCTGTTGCGGATTATGGTCAGGGAACGTTGGATAGCATCCCGATCTGCTTCGGTATCAGCTGAAGGCTGGGCCTCCAAAAGTACATAGACACCGCCTTCCAAATCGAGCCCCCTTTTCAAAAAACTTTTCCAGTTGTATAAAAAAAATACGGAGGCAGTAACCAACAACACAGAAACCAGCACAAAAATAAGGGGGCTTGTCACCTTACGTTTTCTCAATTTCCTTCCCTCCTGTCCAAAACCTCAAATCACAAAATTATAGCAACTGTATTTCATTAATTACCAGGGCAAAGCAGGCAGAAAGATGATCAGCAGCCCGGCGGCAAAGGATCATGCGGGAAAGAAATATTTCAAAGTATTCCATCACCCTGCTGATATAGGTATCGATCGTCAGCTGCAGGGTAATAATTTTTTGTTGGGAATCGACATCCAGGTTGGCATCCTGCACAGCGTAATTAACCCGATCGTGAATGTCAAACCGGGTAAAATCCCTGTTACGGACCCTGGAACGGTGCACATCGGCTTTATCGGCTAAAATTACCGCTGCAGAAATATTGCTTACAACCTGTCCAAATTCTTCATCGTGGTTACCGATAGCAGAGATAACATCGGCGATTTCTTCGTCATCCATGGACATTTCCTGTAAAATACCCATCGCTATTAAAGCACCGGTGGTGTAGTGATGAGTGCGGCCCACCACATTGCCGATATCATGCAGGTAACCGGCAACAGCCGCCAGTTCAGCCTCCCGGACACTGTAACCAAGATCCAGCAAAATGCGGCGTGCTGTTGTAGCCACCAAATCGGCATGCCGGCGGCCGTGTTCGGTAAAGCCGATGGCCGCCAAGTTTTCATTGGCCTTGCGTATATAGGTGACCACAGCGGCATTACACCGTACATCCTGTAAAGTTACCAAATTTGGGTTTTGCCTTTTATTTTTATTCATTTTATTTGCACCCGCAAAAATCAAGATAACCCAAATACACTTCGCCCTGCAGTGTTTTTTTCCTGCAAAAACCTTTTACATTTTCCCGGGAAAATTTTCTGTAAAATTTATAAAACAGCCGCTTACAGATCATTTTAACGGCAATCACTTTAAAATCACACCCTCCAATTTAAAAGCTTTACTTTCCTGACCGGGCTGCAAGTAAATATTATTGCAGCGCATTAAAAGGGAAGGAACGAAAAAAGCAGCTTCTATGCCCGGTATGGCAGGCTGGGCCGTTCGGCTGCACCTTTAACAAAAGGGTATCGGCGTCACAATCATAAAAAATTTCTTTTACAACCTGGGTATTACCAGATGTTTCTCCCTTGGTCCAAAGCGTTTTGCGGCTGCGGCTCCAGAAACAGGCCAGCCCTGTTTTTAGGGTTTTTTGCAGGGATTCCCGGTTCATATAGGCCAACATCAGCACTTCACCGCTGGTATAATCCTGGACGATGGCCGGCAAAAGTTCATACTTACTAAAGGCCAACTCATCAATTATTGCGGGTATATCCGGTTTATCTTGCGAATTCATCGGTTAAACGCACCTCCAGACCCTGTTTTCTAAGATATTTTTTTACATCTTCCACCGAAAACCGGCGGTAATGAAATACAGAGGCGGCCAGCGCGGCAGCGGCCCGGCCTGCAGTTAAAACATCTGCAAAATGTTCTATCTTCCCTGCACCTCCGGAAGCAATTATCGGTATCTGCACCTTTTCACTGACTGCTTTCGTCAAAGGCAGATCAAAACCATCACGGCCCCCATCGGCATCCATACTGGTCAGCAGGATTTCCCCGGCACCCAGTTTTTCTGCCTGCACCGCCCAGTCGGCAGCACTTTTTCCCGTAGCCCGGCTGCCGCCATGCGTATAGACCTCCCAATCCTGTTTTTCCTCTTCCCAGCGGGCGTCAATGGCTACAACGATGCTATTACGGCCAAAAGCCCGGGCAGCGTCAGCAATAAGCGCCGGATTTTCCACAGCCGGCGTGTTAAGCGAAATTCTTCCGGCCCCGGCCTGAAAGGTTTTTTGCATCTGTTCCAAGGAACGGATACCGCCCCCGACAGCCAAGGGCATTTTTATTTTACGGGCGGCCCGGCGGACAACTTCCAGGAGGGCCTCCCTGCCCTCTAAAGAAGCCGTAATATCCAGGAAAAAAAGTTCATCTGCACCGGAGCGATCATAGAAGGCAGCCAGTTCCACCGGATCGCCGGCGTCCTTAAAATCGGTAAATTTTACACCTTTTACCACCCGGCCTGCTTTCACATCCAAACAGGGGATGATTCTTTTCATCATTATCGCCCCCTCCTCAACTTTAAAATACAACCAGCAGCGCTTGGCCGCCTATTATTCCAATACTGCGAGGGCCTCCTTCAAAGAAAAACAGCCGGCGTAGAGGGCCTGTCCGGTAATAACGCTCTCGACCCCAAATTGTGCCAAATCTTTTAATAGACGCAGGTCCTCCAGGGAGGAGACCCCGCCGGCAGCAATAACCGGAATTTCAAGCGTTGTTGCCATTTCCTTTAAAGCCTCCAGGTTGGGCCCTGCCAGGGTCCCGTCACGGGAAATATCTGTATAAATAATTTCCTGCACTCCGTATCCCTGCATTTCCAGGGCAAAATCCAAGGCTTTTTTTGACGAAGCCTCAACCCAGCCTTTAACCGCAACAAAGCCGTCCCGGGCATCGATGCCCACCAGAATTTTTTCCCCGTAAAGGGCCACCATTTCTTTTACCAGCTCCGGTTTTTCTACAGCTGCTGTCCCCAAAATAACCCTGGAGACACCCAGCTCCAGGGCGTTTTTAATTATTTGGTGATCCCTGATACCGCCGCCTAACTGCAGCGGTATTTCTATATTGGCAGCAATTTTTTCAATAATGGTTGAATTTACCGGCCTGCCGGCAAAGGCACCGTCAAGATCTATAATATGCAGCCGCTTGGCGCCTGCGGATTGCCATTTTAGCGCGACCTCTACCGGATTAAGGCTATAGACCGTTTCCTTTTCTCTTTTTCCTTGCAGCAGGCGAACGCATTTTCCTCCATGAAGATCGATGGCCGGTATTACCAACAAAGTAGATCGTCCTCCTTATTTCGAAGATTTACCAAAAAAAGTGGAGCATCATCTTTTATTCCCCTGCAGCAGCAGTTAAAATAAAGTGATCGTGCAGGGTTTTAATGGCACGCTGCAGATCCTGTTGCCTGATCAGCAACGAAATAGTAATGTTTGAATCCCCGGTTTGCTTGATTTCAATCTGCTGTTCATTCAAGGCCTGGATGACCCGCGCCATAACGCCGGGCACACTGTGCATGCCTGCCCCGACAACAGAAACCTTGGCACATCCCTTTTCCAAAATATAGGAAACAGCCAGTTTTTTGAGGATACTTTCCACTTTAAGACAATGTTCTTCTTTAACGGTAAAGGCTTTCATTAAAGGAAAAACTGTAATTAAGTCAATATTTACCCCCGCCGTGGCAATCTCTTGAAAAACAGCCAGCTCCCCGGCAGGATCGGGGTGTTGCAGCTCAAGCATAAATTGCGCCAAATTTGCATTGTGTGCAATCCCTGTCACAGCCTGGCGCCCACGCGTCCCGTAATAATTTCGATCCCCCAGGGAAGACTCCGCGGTGATCAGTGTGCCGCTGCCGGGCGCCTCCAGGCTTTTCACCACTACACTGACGTTATTACGCATAGCCACCTCCACCGCCCGGGGATGAATTACCCTGGCCCCTTCATGGGCCAGTTGAAAAACCTCCCCATAGGTTATCTTCTGAATCAGGCGTGCTTCCTTTAAAATGAGGGGATCTGCCGTCATGATGCCGCAAACATCCGTATAGATTTCCACTTTTTCCGCACCTAAAGCCGCCCCTAGAATCACCGCTGTAGTATCGCTGCCGCCCCGACCAAAGGTGTTGATTTCGCCGGAGGGATCTGCACCTTGAAAGCCGGCAATCACCGGCACTTCATTATGTTGCAAAACCTCCCTGATTTTTACCGGCTGGCAGTCAACCACCTCTGCCTCACTGTAGTGCCCATCGGTCAGAAAACCGGCCTGTATACCGGTTAAAGCCCGGGCGGGAAGCCCTTTATTGCCCAGCACAGCCGCCAACACTGTAGCAGAAATAACCTCCCCACAGGACATGACCAGATCAAGTTCCCGGGGGGAAACATCAGCATATTCTTGTAAAATGAGGGAACGCAATGTATCAGTGGCGTAGGGTTCACCATTGCGCCCCAGGGCTGAAACCACCAAAACCACATGGAAACCCCCATTTTGGGCTTCCTGCACACACCGGGCGATCAGTGCCCTTTTTTCCGGCGTGGAAACCGAGGTCCCCCCATATTTTTGGACCAGTATTTTCATGTTTTTACCCCCCAGGCTAGATTAGCAGCTCGGCAATCTGGATGGAATTGGTAGCTGCACCCTTGCGGATATTATCAGCAACGACCCATATATTCAGGCCGTAGGGCACTGAACGATCGTAACGGATGCGCCCGACAAAAACCTCATCCCGGCCGGCAGTATCCACCGGCATGGGGTATAACAGTGCTGCCGGGTCATCCAACACTTTAATCCCCGGAAACCCAGCCAACGCCTGGCGGGCGGCCCGGGGGGAAAGCGGCGCCTTCAGCTCTACGTTAACCGCTTCTGAATGGCCGTTAAAGACCGGCACGCGCACAGTGGTGGCTGTAATTGGCAGGTCCGGCAGTCCCAGGATCTTGCGTGTTTCCAAAATCATTTTCATTTCTTCTTTGGTGTAATCATCTTCGTCAAAAACATCGATCTGGGGAACCATGTTAAAGGCAATTTGATAGTGTTTTGCAGCTCCCTGAAAAGGGATTCTTTCCTTGATCACTGCTTGTTCATTTAAAACAGCAGCACTTTGGGCCGCCAGTTCATCCACCGCCTCAATGCCTGCCCCGGAAACCGATTGGTAGGTGGCTACAACCACCCTTTTTAATCCAGCAGCCAGATGCAGGGGTTGTAAAGCCACAACCATCTGAGTAGTCGAACAGTTGGGGTTGGCCAGCAGGCCCTTGTGTTTAAAAGCAGCCTCGGGATTAACCTCGGGAACAATCAGGGGGATCTCCGGATCCAGGCGAAAAACACTGCTGTTGTCGATGACAACAGCGCCCTTTTGCACCGCAGCAGGAGCCAGCCGGCTGCTGATTTCCCCACCTGCACTGAAAAATGCAAAGTCGACCCCGGCAAAAGATTCCGGGCGGGCTTCTTCCACAGTATAATCCTTGCCGCCAATTTCAATCTTTTTACCGGCGGAACGGGAGGAAGCAAGCAGCTTCCAGCCCCTGACGGGAAATTTACGTTCCTGCAGCACTTCAATGAAGGTCTGGCCGACCATCCCCGTAACACCGACGATCGCCACATTGTATCCTGCCATAAACATCAACTCCTTGAAACTTTAATTGCTTGAGATTAACAATATATCATATTAAGGCGGTTAATATGATGCTACAGTAAAAAAATCAGCTGTACTTTACTGCTTTTTTAAGGCGCCCCATGGCTTCCCGCATTCTTTCTTCGTCAACTGTCAAGGCAATGCGGAAATATCCCTCCCCGTAACGGCCAAAACCCCGGCCGGGGGTAACTACTATACCTGTTTTATCCAGCAGGTAGGCCACAAATTCCTCTGACGTAAAACCCTGGGGCACCGGTGCCCAGATATAGAAAGTGGCCTGGGGGGTTTGCAGGGGCCAGCCTGCCTCCCGCAGTGCCTGGAGCACAATATCTCTTCTGTTTTGATATTTTTGGCGCAATTTATCCAAAAAGGGTTCCATTTGCGGGTTGGTCAGCGCTTCCAGACCGGCATATTGAACAGCTTTAAAAAGACCGGAATCAATATTGGTCTTAAAACGGTAGAGGGCCTCCACAGCCGCAGCATTGCCCACCGCATAACCGATCCGCCAACCGGTCATATTAAACGTTTTGGAAAGGGAACCAAACTCCAACCCCACATCCTTCCCCCCAGCAGCCTCCAAAAAACTTTTCGGCCGGTAGCCGTCAAAGGCAATTTCACTATAGGCGGCGTCATGGCAAACAAGCAGGTTATTTTTCCGGGCAAAGGCCGCCACTTTTTCAAAAAACTCCAGGGGAGCAATTGCCCCGGTGGGGTTGTTAGGATAATTCAAAAATAAAAGCTTGGCTCGGGCGGCTGTTTCAGCAGGGATATTTTCCAGAGCGGGCAGGAAACCGTTTTCCTCCTGCAGGGGCATTGTATGCGAAGTCCCACCGGCAAAAAGAGTCCCAATGCTGTAGACCGGGTAACCGGGATCGGGCACCAGGTTGATGTCTCCCGGATCGGTAAAACAGAAAGAAATATGGGCAATCCCCTCCTTGGAGCCAATCAAGGGTACCACTTCGCTCTGGGGGTCAAGTTCTACGCCATGCCGGCGGCGGTAATAAGCAGCCACGGCCTCTTTAAATTCCCGGACCCCTTCGTCAGGAGGGTAGGAGTGGTTGGCCGGCTTGGCCACTTCTGCCTGCATACGTTGAATAATATAGGCAGGGGTGGGGGAATCCGGATCACCGATCCCCAATTTAATAACATCAATCCCTTTTTGCTGAGCCTGCTTAACCTTTTTGTCTATTTCAGCAAATAAGTACCTGGGCAGCAAACGAATGCGTTCCGCAGTATTTTTCATAATTTTGACGCTGACCTCCTTAAAAATCTTGAAGACTGATCCGGCCACTAAAAACCTCTGTAGCCGGCCCTTGCATATATACTTCTTCACCCTGTTTCCAGGATATCTTTAAAATGCCCCCGGGGAGGTGTACTTCCACCTCGTTGGCCAGGCGCCCGGTTAAAATCCCGGCAGCTGCAGCCGCACAAGCTCCTGTTCCACAGGCCAGTGTTGGGCCTGCTCCCCTTTCCCAAACCTTCATCTCTATTTTTTGGGGGTTTATAGTTTTTACAAACTCCACATTGGTTCTCTGGGGGAAAAGAGGATCGGTTTCCAATTTTGCACCCCAGCCCTGCCAGGGAATCCCCTGCAGAGAGGGAACAAAAATTACGCAATGCGGGTTGCCCATGTTTACACCCGTAAAGGTCAGTTCTGTGTTTCCCACACAGATTTTTTCATTTTCAGCGTGGCGCGGGGGGCCGGCTAAGGGAATTTCCGCGCTACTGAATAACGGCTTGCCCATCGCCACTTTAACAGCCTTTACAGCTTGTCCCTGTAAAAGCAGGCCAACCTGCTTTACACCGCCTAAGGTTTCAAAGGAAAAAGTCTGTTCCCCGGTAAGACCGCGCTCCCAAACATATTTAGCCAGGCAGCGGATAGCATTGCCACACATTTCAGCCTCGCTGCCGTCAGCATTAAAAATACGCATTTCAAAAGCAGTCACCCGGGAGGTATTTAAAAGAACCAGGCCATCGGCTCCAATCCCAAAGTTTCTTTGGCAAAGCCGGGAGGCCAACCCTTGTAAATAAGCAGGCTCCCATTGGCTTTGCAAGTTATTGACAATAATAAAATCGTTCCCCAACCCGTGCATTTTGACAAATTCCATCGCTATCCCCGCCTTTGCAAACATAAATAAAATGTTAACCCTGGTGCAAAGCAATCAGATCTGCGTATGTTTCCCGGCGCACAACAAGGCGGCTTTGACCGTTACGGACAAAAACCACGGCCGGCCGGGGATGACAGTTGTAATTGCTGGCCAGGGCATAACAATAGGCACCGGTACTTAAAACAGCAAGCAGATCCTCTTTTTCCACCGGAGGCAGATTAATGTGTTCAATAAGCAGATCTCCTGATTCACAGGCTTTGCCGGCCACCGTCACTTTTTGGGTTGCTTCCCGGCCGGCCTTGTTGGCCAGCACGGCTGCATACCGGGCCTGGTAAAGGGCCGGGCGGATGTTATCCATCATGCCGCCATCCACAGTAACATAACGCCTGATACCCGGCAGATCTTTGATAACCCCCACCCGGTAAAGGGTAAGGCCCGCTTCACCGACAATTGAACGACCCGGCTCCAGCAGCAGCGCCGGCAAAGGATAGCCTTCCTTTGCAGCAGCCTCTTTTACTGCCCGGGTAACTACCTGGACAAAGGTTTCAATAGAGGGAGGGTTGTCCACCTGCAAATAGCGGATACCCAGGCCCCCGCCCATATCCAGTTCGCAGGCAACAAAGCCGGTTTCTTTTTTTACTGCCGACATTAAATGCAGCATCGAGCGGGCTGCCAGGGCAAAGGACTCCAATTGAAAAATCTGGGAGCCGATATGACAGTGAAAGCCCTTCAGTTCTAGAAAAGGTGCGGCATTGAGAGCTGTGCGCACTGCCTGCAGGATTTCGGTAAATCCCAGCCCAAATTTGGAATCGTCCTGTCCGGTTTGAATATAATCGTGGGTATGAGCCTCTATACCAGGCTTGAACCTTAACAAAACTGCTGTTTTCTGCTGTTGGGACTGCGCCAGTACACACAACTCCTGCAGTTCAGCCAGGCTGTCAACCACGATTCTGCCTACCCCGGCCCGGAGAGCCTCCTGCAGTTCCACCCCGGATTTATTGTTACCATGAAAATAAATATCTTTGGCCGGAAAACCTGCTTTTAAAGCAAGATACAGTTCTCCACCGGAAACAACGTCCAGGCCCATTCCCGCTTCTTTAATCAGTTCAGCCATGGCCAAGGTTAAAAAGGCTTTGCCGGCATAGAGAACCCTGCCGCGGGGATAACACAGCTGTAAAGCTTGACGGTAACGACGGCAATTTTCCCTGATGAACCCTTCGTCCATCACATAGAGGGGTGTTCCGTATTCGGCAGCCAAGTCTACGGTATCACACCCGCCTATTTCCAGGTGTTGTTTACTGTTTATTTGTAAGTTTCCACTGTAAATCACCTTAAAGCCTCCCCGAGAAAAAGTAAAAAACGACTAACAGGTTTATACCGCCAGCCGTTTGTAAAAACAGCCCCGCAAACCTCTCCGGCCCTGCGTGAGATAGCACTCCACCGGCAAAAAGGGCTTATTTTACCGGTGACAGTCCGCCAGTTATTCACTGGTGGACCAGCTTTTAGCCTTGGGGCAACTAAAAACTTCGGCGGCGGAACCTTTCTACACAGTTCATCAAACCCCACTTTCCCTGTGTATATTCATTTCCTGCCGCACCTCTACCTCACCCCGGGTTAAGAGATGAGGCAAATATATAATTAACTCTTTACCAGCGGCTATTCACTTTTACCGACAACTGCAGTTATAACCGCTTTGAAACGTTTGCCGGCCTGGAATTTTTTTTCCTGTCCTCTTAAAATTAAAAAAACAAAAACCATGGCCGTCAATCCCAGGGCCAGCCCTCCCAAATCCGGACTGATCTGCAACCCCAGGCTGATAGCTAAACTTCTGCCGGCAAAAAGACCTGCCAGCAAAGCCAGGACCGGCAGGATATAAAGAAGAAATGCAGCATAAAGTATTTCCTGCGATCGCGTTTCCAGGCGGACTACTTCCCCTTTTTGGGCGCCAACGGGGTTTATTACCTCTACCAGCAGGTGTCCTTTTTCTGCCGGATCACCGAAAAAACCCACGCAAGCGCCACAGCCGGCACAGGAAGAATGTTGGTGCACCCTGACCAGCGCCCTGTTATTTTCTACAAGCTCCATAACCAGCCCCAATTGTTCCATGGCTTTGACCTGCTCCTTTTCTTCAGTATAAACGCAATTCACCTGAAAATCAAGGTATCATTAAGTTTCCCTAAATTTGGTTGCTATATTCTTATATGCCCGCAGTTAAGAAAAAACCGGGTCAACATATACTGTGGACTCCGATAAAAAAAATATAGTGCGGGATTTATGAAGGGGGGGTAATACATGCGGGTATTATTTTATAGCAAGCCTGGTGTAAAAAGCGTCACCCGTTCAGCACAGAAACAAATTCTGGCAGCCAGGTGACGCTTTAATTACCTAATTACCGTTTAGCTCATACTTATACCTTAACCCAGGCAGGGATGCTAAGCAAATGCCTCCGGAATGCTTTTTAGGGTAGCATAACTAAAAACCGGCCCGTCCTTACAGACATAGAGATGGGCCACATTACAGCGGCCGCATTTGCCAATACCGCATTTCATCCTGTTTTCGAGAGTAGTGAAAATCTGCTCATCCGTGAAGTTCAGCTCTTTCAGATTTTGCAGAACAAAGTTGATCATCACCGGTGGTCCACAGGTAATTGCAATTGTGTTTTCCGGCGAAGGATTCACATCCATGAGCAATGAAGGAACAAAACCTACATAGTGTTCCCAGCCCTCTTCTTCGATATCGACGGAAAGATGATATTTAACATCGTCCCGCTCATCCAGTGCTTTAAATTCGTTTTTAAAGCAAAGGTCTGCAGATGTCCGGGCCCCATAAATTAAGCTTAATCCTTTATAATCTGCCCGGTTGGCCTTGACGTATTCAATAATCGGGCGCAGGGGAGCCTGCCCGATGCCACCGCCGATTGTCAGGATATTTTTTCCCTTCCAATCGTCAACGGGAAAGCTGTTGCCGTAAGGTCCGCGGACAGTCATTTTGTCACCGGGTTCAAGCTCATGCAGAGCCTGGGTAACTTTGCCCGCACGCATCACGGAAAACCGTAGGAATTTACCCTCTGTAGGGGAACAGGAGATCGAGATCATGCTCTCGCCCACTCCTAAAATCCCAATCATGGCACATTGGCCGGGACGGTGTGACCAGTTTTCCCTAACTTCTTCATCATCGAGGACAACTTTAAAGGTTTTAATGGCGCGATCGCCGTATGTTTCCTGCCAGGTATCCTCAATAGTTGCTATTTCAGGTTTATAGGGATTAGCTATTTCTTTCATATTGCCTCCTTAATAACCTCTGCTAAAATGTTGAGGATATCAATATTAACCGGACAAAGGTTAATACACCGGCCACAGCCTACACAAGCGATTTTACCGAATTTGGTTGGAAAGTAAGAATACTTATGATTAACCCGGTTACGTGTACGCTCGCGAACGGTAGGCCGGGGATTATGTCCCGACGCATGCAGCGTGTACTCCGCAAACATACAGGAGTCCCATACCCGGCATCTACGGCCCTCCAACCCTTCTGCCTCATCTTGAATATCAAAACAATAGCAGGTTGGGCAGAGGAAGGTACAGGTCCCACACCCCAGGCAGGCCCTGGAGAGATCCTGCCAAAGGGAACTATCCCAAATTCCCATCAGTTTTTCCGTAATACCTTCAGTATCGATATTCCGCACAATTTTACCGGCGGCTTCCTGGTGCAGCTTTTCGGCAGAGGCTATATCTTCCTCTGTCGCCTGTTCCAGCACCCCTGCCGCCTCCTGGCAAAGAACATTCCCTTTTTCCGTCAGGGGTTGTAGAAGATATACTTCCCCCAAGTCCGTAAGCAGCAAGTCCAGCCCTTCTGTAGAGGCCGGGCCGCCCCCGACAGAGGTGCAAAAACAATTCACTTCAGGATCGGAACAGGCCAAACCAACCACCGTTGTTTTTTCGCGTTTGCCCTGATAATAGGGATCGTTAAAATCCCAGGAAAAAAGGTCATCAACAATGGCCATGGCCCGGGCGTCACAGGGTCTTACCCCTAGCAGCACTTTTTCTGCCTCTTCATCCGGTAAATTAAGATCTGTTTTCCCCAACTCATACCGGTATAAAGTTTCTGTCTGCGGAAAAAGGACGCTTTTCGGTGGAACAGTCGTGTTGGAGAACTCCAGATCCAGCTTATCTTCCGGGGTAATGGGAACAAACCGGAGGGTTTCCCCCACTTTTTGCGGGGCATACAGCTGTTTATCCAGAGCTGCTAAAAAATCACCAAACTTCTCTTTACCTATTTTCATCCTTTCCATAGTACCCACCCCTAGAGAATGAAGTCTTCCTTATCGTCAGGACGATAGCTGGATTGCAACGGTTTAGCTTCGGGATCGATCCCCGGCCTGTACCCGTACTTTTCCTCAACCTCTTTTGAAAACTTCTGATTGAGTTTCATCAATGGTATATCAACCGGACAGACCCTTTCACATTCACCACATTCAATACAGCGCCCGGCAAGGTGAAATGCACGGGACAGATGAAACGCTGTGTTTTCTGAAATATTGGTAGAACGGTAGATCCAACTGGGATTAAGTCGATCCAGGATACAGTCCTTACAATAACACATCGGACAAACGTTGCGGCAGGAGTAACACCGGATACAACTGCTGAATTTATCCTCCCAAAATGCCCAGCGTTCTTCCGCACTTTTTGCCTCTAATTCTGCAACATCCTGATATTCCCCGTTTCCCCAGGCCTCGACCTCTTCACCCAACGTAACATCAGCTATAATGGGGTTGGGATCACGGCAGTCCAAACATTTTTGGGCCAGTACTTCCTCCCTGGGGACCTCTACAGCACCTTCCGGCAGTTGAAAAATAATCTTGTCCTTTCCCCACTGGGCCGTTACCGGATCCAGGATATGGGGAAACCGTTCCTCCACCTTTTTTAAGTCCAGCACTCCCTCGCAGGGACAACCAATAATATACAGCTCTTCCCTTTTAATGCCCTGTTCTATTATTTGCTGGACAACAGCACGGCTGTCACAGCCTTTAACCATGACGGCAACTTTGCGCGTATCAGGTTTTTCCCCCCGGGGGAGCGGCAGTTTTTCCATTACAATGAGATAGGATGCCAGGTTATTGGTACAAAGAGGTGAAAAGATCAACTGCTCTGCTTCTCCCGGTTCCTTTATAAAACATGGAGTTACCCTAAAGCCATAGGTTCCCTGTCTCCAGCCAATCAGATACTTAACGTCATCCCGGGAGATGGTCTCTTTGGCTACAGTTCTGAGTTTTTCCAGGTCTACCAACGCGATCCCCCTCCTCTACCAATTGATCTTGTTGCGCCGGAATTGTTCGAAAGGTCCGGCCTCTTTGGCATTTTCAACCACATCTTCAACCACATCTTTCCACTTGGCTCCTTCGGAGGCAGAAACCCAGCTCATATTAAAGCGCTTGGCATCCACACCCACATAATCCAGCAATTCCTTCATCAATGTAAACCGGCGACGGGCATAGAAGTTACCCTCCATATAGTGACAGTCGCCCGGATGGCAGCCGGAAACCAGCACACCGTCAGCGCCCTGCTGTAAAGCATTGACAATAAAAAGGGGGTTAACCCTACCGCTGCACATAACCCTGATAACATCCAGGTTAGTGGGGTATTGTATCCTGCTGGTTCCAGCCAAGTCAGCGCCGGCATAGGAACACCAGTTACATAAAAAAGCGATGACACCTGGTTCAAATTGTTGTTCGCTCATCTCATAACCCCCAATGCAGCAATTTGCGGCAATATCTGGCCGTCCTTAAAGGACCTCTGCTGGGCAGAACCGGAGAAACAGCCGGCAACACAAGCGCCGCATCCCTTACATAAGGCATCGTTGACCCTGGCCACCAAAGCCTCATGTCCAAATTGGTTCACCGTTACCAGTTCAATTGCGCTATAAGGACAGATTTCCACACAGTAGCCACAGCCCCGGCAGGTATCCTCATTAATATGTGAAACCTGGGCCTGAACCTTGACTTTGCCGCTGGAAAGCAGCACAAGAGCTGATGAAGCCGCCCCCTTGGCCTGGGCAACAGTGTCCGGAATATCCTTGGGTCCCTGGGCGCAACCCGCCAGGAAAACCCCGTCTGTAGCCGTATTCACAGGGGCCAACTTGGGGTGGGCCTCCATATAGAAACCGTCGCCTGACTGGGACAACCGTAAAATATCGATTATTTCCCGGGCGTCCTTACGGGGTTCCAGCCCGACAGCCAGAACAACCATATCGACCTCATCCTCAACCGGGGTAGAAGTCAGGGTGTTTTCTGCTTTAACTACAAGTTTGTCACCACGTTTGAATACTTCTGAAGGGTTGCCGCGGATATAGCGGACCCCTTCCCGCCGTACACGGTCGTAAAATTCTTCAAACCCCTTACCGAAAGCCCGGACATCCATATAATAAACCCTGACATTGGCATCCGGAATTTTTTCTGTCAGTAAGTGTGCCAGTTTAGCTGTATACATACAGCACACACGCGAACAATATTCGTTACCGACACTCTTGTCCCGGGAGCCGACACATTTGATGAAAGCAATCTCCTTGGGCTCATACGCTTCATCACCCTTACCGATCAGGATTTTACCCCCGGTAGGGCCGGATGCGGATACCAGCCGTTCCAACTCCAGGCCGGTAATTACATTGTCATAATCGTTGTAACCATATTCCGGCTTCCTGGAAGCATCAAATACGTCGAAACCGGTCGCAACAATGATCGAACCCACCTTAAATTCTACAATTTCATCCTCTTGTTCGAAATTAATGGCCCCGACACCGCAAGCGTCTACACATTTGGGCGACTTCCCGCATTTACCCCGGGTCAACATCAGGCAACGTTCCGGGTCAATGGTATACTTGGCCGGGACAGCTTGAGGGAAAGGCAGGTAGATTGCTGCCCTATTACCCATACCTTCATCAAATTCGCTGGGGATCCGCCCTGTTAAACGGCATTCCTGGGCGCAAACCCCACAACCGGTACACTTGTCCATATCCACATAACGGGCTTTTTTACGCACTTTGACATCAAAGTTGCCCACATAGCCGGAGACATCCTCCACCTTGGAGTAGGTTAACAGTTCGATATTGGGATGACTGGCCACATCCACCATTTTGGGTGTAAGAATACAGGCCGAGCAGTCCAATGTCGGGAATGTTTTATCCAGCTGGGACATTCTACCCCCAACGGAAGGGGTTTTCTCTACCAGGTAAACTTTAAAACCGGCTTCGGCAATATCCAAGGCCGCCTGTATACCGGCAATACCTGCTCCAATAATCATGGAGGCCGGTTCAACATCCACCTCTTTTTCCTGTAAGGGTTCCAGTAAACGTGCCTTGACCGCAGCTGCAGACACCAGCCTTTTGGCTTTAGCCGTAGCTTTTTCGCGATCCCCGTGGACCCAGGAACAGTGTTCCCTGATGTTGGCCATTTCCAGATAATAAGGATTCAACCCTGCTTCTGCAAGGGTTTTGCGAAAGGTCAGCTCGTGCATACGGGGAGAACAGGAGGCTACCACGACGCGGTTTAAGCCCTCATTTTTAATGTCTTCCCGGATCAGCGCCTGTCCGGGATCAGAACACATGTAGGAATAATCGCGTGCCACCTTGACATTCGGTAGCCGGGAGGCAAACTCCGCTACGGCTTCAACATCTACCGTATTGGCAATGTTGATGCCGCAGTGACAGACATACACACCTATTTTGGGCTTGTTGTTCATTGCATCTTTCATCCTCCAACCAAGAATAACTGATCATGCCTATCTGCAAAAAACATCTTTTTCCCGATTAACCCCGCAGTTCCTTCAACTTTTCTGTCATCTTGGGAACTACCTTGAAAAGATCATCGATGATAGCAAAATCAGCCACAGTAAAGATGGGTGCATCGGGGTCCCTGTTGATGGCTACGATGGTTTTTGATCCCTTGATGCCGGCAATGTGCTGGAAAGCACCGGAAATGCCAATGGCGATATAGAGTTTTGGCTTGACCGTCTTACCGGAGGTGCCCACCTGACGATCGTGAGACAGCCAGCCGGCATCGGTTGCTGCACGCGAACCGCAAAGGTCGGCGTTGATAGCTGTAGCCAGTTCTTCGATCATCGCCATATTTTTTTCTTCCTTGACCCCTCGCCCCACCGCAATGAGAATTTCCGACTGGGTAATATCGACATCGCCCACTTCGGCTTCCAAATATTCCACAAAACGGCGGTATTCAATATCTTCCTTCAAGGGGGAATCGATCTTTTCAATCTGGCCCTTTTTAGAAGGTTCAGCGGCTTCAAGGCTGGCCTCCCGGAAGGTGATTAAGTAGGGAGCCTCTCCTTTAAAAGCAAAATTGGCGTTGACCTTGCCCTGGTAATATTGGCGTATCGGTTGCAGCTTGCCATCCACAACCTGCACATCAAATACGTCGGCAATAAAAGGCACTTTCATTTCCACAGCCAGCGCCGGGGCCAAATCCACACCCTGGGTCGTATGACCAACCATGAAAAGTTCAGGCTTGTACTGGTTAATCAGCTCCGCCAGGACCTTCTGATACTTTTCAGAGTTGTAATCCGCAAAAAGAGGATCATCAATATAAAGAACCTTATCGCTGTAACCGGCAAGTGTTTCTGCAAAGGAATCCACGCCGCTGCCCAGAAGGACCGCCACCGTGGAACCACCTAATTCTGCAGCCAATTCGGAAGCTTTGGTCAGCATTTCCTGCGAAACTTCCCGCAATGCTCCTTGACGATGTTCAGCTAAAACAAATACGTCACCCATTTAGAGCAGTCCTCCTTTCACTAATTTAGTAGCCATGATTTCCCCTTTTTCTTCCGGTTCACCTTCGATGATTTCCGCTGTGGAGACCACTTCAGGGATATAAAATTCTTTCATTTCAACCAAAGAACCGGCCGCACCGATTTCTTCTTCGCTAAGGTTCAAATCCTCAATTTTCAACACTTTGAGTTCTTTCTTCTGCGCCTGCCGAATACCCCTGATAGGTGCATAGCGGGGTTCGTTGATCCCGGTCTGAATAGTAACAACAGCCGGCAGTGTAACCTCTACAACCTCAATGACTCCCCCTTCCAACTCCCGGTGAGCCTTGATCTTGCCGTCTTCAACCTCCACTTTTTTCACCATGGCGGCATGAGGCACACCCAATTCCTCGGCCAAGGCCACTCCCGTAGACATATTACCGTAATCATTGGACATACATCCGGTTAACACCAGATCGAATTCCTGCCCTTTAATCACTGCAGCAAGAGTCTTCGCCACTTGCAAGGGATCATGGGTGTTGATCCGCGGATCATCGATGCGCATCGCGCTGTCGCCGCCTTTGGCCAAGGCCATGCGGATCATTACATCATCATCTGCCGGCCCCATACAAACAACCTGGACCGTCCCACCCTTAGCTTCCTTAATCAATACTGCTTCTTCAACAGCATAGTTGTCAGCGTCGTTGATATCAAAGGAAAACTTGCTGCTATCAACATCCTTGCCTGTTGCATCCACCTTTACTTCTGCCTCCGAAGTATCCGGTACTCTTTTGATACAGACAAACGTTTTCATGAAAGCTCCACCTCCTGTAGACAGTTATTTTTCAAAAGATGGGCTCTAAAAACCCAGCAGAAAAACTTTTAAAGTATCCCCCCTTACGCTGGAAGCATCATTATTTTAATGCTATCCGCATAATTTCAACAAAAGCGCTATGAAAGCACTATTCTATCAGTTTTCCGGCAATTTCCAATATTTCCATAACCTGCATTTCCTCTTCGAAGCCCTTCGCCTTAACAGCGTCGTCCAAAGTTAAAACACAGAAGGGACAGGCAACGGCCAGGATAGTAGCACCCAGCTCCTTGGCATCCCGAACTCTCACTTCCGCCAGGCGTTCCTTGTGGGATTCAGTTTCCGCCCACATCTTGCCCCCGCCCCCTTCGCAGCAGAGGCTGCGTTCCCTGTTGCGTTCAAACTCAACCTGTTCTGCACCGGGAATCTGGCTTAGGATATAGCGTGGCTCATCGTACACATCGTTTCGTTTGCCCAAATAGCAGGGATCATGAAAAACAATCTTCTGGGCAAACTCTTTTGTAAATACTAATTTTTCATCTTCCAGAATTTCTTTCAACAGATGTGTATAGTGTATCACCTCTGCCTGCAAATCAGGATACTGATTTTTAAGGGCATCATAACAGTGGGGAGAAAGGGTTACAATCCTGTCGGCATCAAAGCCGTTTAAAAGCTCTGTGCCATCCTCAACCATCATTTCAAAAAGGCCGTCCTCCCCAACTTCCCCCATGTTGTATACTTCACTGCCACAACAGACCTCGTCATCCCCTACAAAACCATAATCAATACCGGCTTTATTAAGTACTTTTACAAAATTTTGGGCGATAACCTGAACCTTGGGGTCATAGGCGATGGTACAACAAACAAAGATGAGGTTTTCCACTTTTTCTCCGGGCACAGCAACTTTAACATCCAATCCCTGCATCCAGTCACTGCGTGTTGCCTTGGGTTTGCTCCAGGGGTTACCCTCCCGGAAAGCGCTTTCCAGGGCATCTCTGACTGTGGGCTGAATTACACCGCTTTCTACAAGGATGTTTCTCAGGCCAATCAGCACCTCCATAGGCTTGAGGCCTTTGGGGCACCTGATGGCACAGGTTTCACAAGTGGTACAATCCCACACTTCCGGCAATTTTGCCAACTCTTCAAGCATACTTTCATCAAGAGCATCGTAAACAATGCGCCTTACATTTAAGTCAGTCCGTGCATTAACCGGGCAGCCTCCGGTACATCTTCCGCACTGGATGCACCCCAACAAATCATGTTTTTGAATAAAACTCTGAACTTCTGTATTCATCTTCATACCTCGCTAGAGATGTAATTTTATCTACCATCCCTTCAAGATTGCTTGTAACCGCCCACTTATATTCCTCAATTAATAGAAAACTACCAATTAACTTAATTACTGTAAAAAACCTGGTTAAAAAAATCTATCATTGGCGGTAATTATGATCAAATTGTTCCCCTGCAAAGCACCTCCCCTGCAACCAATTTCGTTCAAAATCCGGACACCTGACCACATAACTTTATTCAGCATTAAATATATTTACCGCCCATTTTGAATTCGACACCAGAAAGAAAAAATCCTTCTTACTGGCTTAAACTTTTAAGCATTCAGGAATAGTTTGAAAAATCGGATGCTTTAGCCTCTTCCCTTATAATAGAAACCAATACCAACCCTTTCCAAAAGGTTGTCAAATATAAATAATCAAGCTGCTTCAGCTAGAAAATAACTAAATCAGACTGATAATGACATTATTTTCAACAAAAGGAATAGTTAGAAATGATATGTATTAATTTTTCTTAATATAGAGGATTTCGGGTCTACATGTCGAAAAAAGTTTTTAGGAATTAATTCCTTTAGTTAAATATATTGCCAGAATGTAACTTCTTGTGTAAGTTGGGGACAACCATACATGTCCCGGCAATATTTCATTTTCAGTCGCTGTACCGGTGGTTGTTTTGATTTAAGAAAGTTAGACGGCATGAAGGTCAGTGCTTCAGCCGGCTACAAAAAGTTAAGGCTGCAAAGGGTTACTGCGCCATTATGCGAAAGGAGGCAGGCGTTTTCTTCCACCAATAAAATGGTGGGTTTCCGCGCCTGGACTTTTCAATGAAACAGGTAGATGAAAAGAAGCTGCTTGCAGATATCGAAAAATTTCGCAAAAAATTAAACAAAGAATTTGATCCGGTAAGAAAAACCCCAAAAAGCAGCCAAAAAACTTATTTTTTAAGTTGTGAACTGGACAAGCTGATTAACCAGTACATGAAAATAACACAAACAAAAGAGTTCGTGAAATGATACACCCGGCAAAATCCGAAGGTGGCAAAAAGAAGGAGCAAAGTTTAGGCATCGCGGGAATCTTCCCGCCGCCTTTCAGAACAACTTCCGGGCCACTCTTTCATCCCCCAGGCGGCGGGTATATTTGCAGCCGTCGAAATATTCTAGCAGAGCCTGTGCATATTTGCGGGAGGTTTGCAGTAGATCACGGTATTGGGCAAGGTTAATGCGGGGGTTTATTTGTAAATAATCCCTCAAAACCTGCAGGCAGTGTGCATAAACATTGCTTTGCAGGTAGATTTCTGTAGCAATCTTTACCAAGACACCCCTATATACAAGGTAATCCAGCAGGTCCCCTGTTTCCTCCTTTTCAAGACCCAATTCAAGGCCTAGATCCTTAGGCGCAGGTGGTGTGAGCCCGCCTCTCTCAAAAAGTTTTTCAATTTCTGTCATTTTTTTCTCCTGAACTGCGGTAGGCCGGGGCATAAAACCCTTTTTGGTAACTGCATCGCCGCTGATGACAAGCAAACCTTTACCTTTTAAATGTTCCAAAAGGGCATCATAGGCCGGGCCGGCAATTTTACGGGGCAGACGCCTGCCAACCCAGGATTTTGGTGCACCTGGTAACAAAGGTTTTTCCTGATGAAAATGTTCCAGTTCTTTCAGAATCTCTTTTTCCCATTTTTCCTTATCCGCAGCAGTAACATACAAATCACCGAATAAAGCCACTTTTTCCTCCGCTGCGGCCCTTTGCAGCAGCTTTTCCAACCGCTGCGGGGTCATTTTTGTCAGGTGTGATAAATCAGACAATGGGGCAGCTTGGACGGCTGTTATTTTTTGCAGCACAAAGGTTAAGGAATCGCCTTCTTCAAGTTCCTGCAACCTTTCCAAAACACCCCTGTGGAATCGTTTGTGGCGCAAAGGGCGTTCATCGAGCACCACTCCCCCGCCGACAGTGACAACCGGTGAATAGGAACGTATTATAAACCGATCGCCGCGTTGGGCGATCAGGGGTTTATCAAGCCGGCATTGCACAAAGCACTCTTTCCCGGGCAACAGCTCTGCATTCCCCAGTAAAAACAAGGCGGCTACGGCCCGGGCCGTCCCTAAATAAAAATGAACAGGCGCCATGTTGGTTAGCGGACGGGGAGCTGTAGAAAGCAATTTAAGCTTGGCATCCAGGCGCCGGGTAGTACGAAAATAACCAGGGGCAGCCACTACTGATCCTCTTAGCACCCCTTCCTTTTCCAAACCAGCCAGGTTCAAAGCGGTCCTTTGCCCTACAAAAGCCTCCGCAACCCCTTCACCATGGACCTGAATTCCCCGCACCCTGAAGTTCCGGCCGGGAGGGGTCACTTCAACCGTATCACCTGTTTTTACCGAACCGTTTAAAATCGTCCCTGTAATAATGGTTCCAAACCCGGATAGGGAAAAAACCCGGTCCACAGGCAGGCGCAGCGGGGCGTCTTTATCACCGGCGGTTATTTTTTCTGCCATTCGGGCCAATGATTCCCGCAGGCTTTCAATGCCCTGTTTTGTAATTGCAGAAACGGGATGCAAGGGGCTGTTCGCCAAAAAGGTACCGGCAAAGGCTTCCTTGACCTCCTCTATAATCAGTTCCAACCATTCCTCATCCACCAGATCAATTTTGGTTATAACAATTATTCCTCTCTTTATCTGCAGCAGTTCCAGAATGTCAAGATGTTCTTTTGTCTGGGGCATAACGCCTTCCGTAGCATCAACCACCATCAAAACAAGGTCGATCCCCCCTACCCCGGCCAGCATATTATGAATAAACCTTTCATGTCCGGGGACATCAACTATCCCTGCCAGAAGGCCGCCGGGAAGTTGAAAGGGGGCAAACCCGAGATCAATGGAAATACCCCGTTTTTTTTCTTCTTTTAACCGATCTGTATCTGTACCCGTCAGGGCCTTAATCAATTCTGTTTTACCGTGATCCACATGCCCGGCTGTTCCAATAATCATGGCCCAGAACCCCCCCCCGTTTCTTCCTCTGCAGACCACGGAAAGGTCTGCACAATTGTTTCTATTAACAGTTCATCCGCTTCTTCCAAAAGAGAACGCAAATCCAGTAAAATCTTATTTTTCAGTACCCGGGAAATAACAGGCTGCCTGGCTCCCCACAGCTTTTTAACCAGTTCGTTCACATTCGTCCCGGTGCGCTCCAGGGTTACCTGATAGCTGGGCAGGGAAGCCAGGGGCAGGGAGCCGCCCCCCACCCGTGCCTTTTCCCGGGAAATGCCGATAACCCAGTCTGGACTTAGTTTGGCAGCTAATCTTGCGGCCAAAACTTCTGCCCGTGCTTTTAAAACCGTGTCCGGTAGGGTAAGCATACGCAAGATGGGAATTTCCCGGAAAGCTATTTCTTCATCCAGGTAAAGGCGTAAAGTGCTCTCCAGGGCAGCCAAGGTCATTTTGCCCACACGCAAAGCCCTGGTTAACTGGTTGCTTTTTATTCTTTCCAGATATTTTTTCTTACCGATAATTAGACCGCTTTGGGGGCCCCCCAGCAGTTTGTCCCCACTAAAGGTCACAATATCAACCCCGGCTTTTATAGAATCCTGAACCCGGGGTTCATAAGGCAGATCGTAACGGGTGAGATCAACCAGGACCCCGCTGCCCAAGTCTTCCATGACCGGCAAACCGCATTTCTTACCCAACGCCACAAGTGAAGCGGCGCCTACCGAGGATGTAAAGCCCATAATCTTAAAGTTACTGCTATGCACCTTCAACAGTAGGGCTGTTCTTTCATTAACAACTTTTTCATAGTCCCGCAGATAGCTCTTATTTGTTGTCCCTACTTCAGCAAGCTGCGCTCCGCTGGCAATCATCACTTCCGGCAGACGAAAGGAACCTCCGATTTCCACCAGTTCGCCGCGGGAAACAACAACTTCCCGCCCCGCCGCAAGGGTATTCAAAGCCAGGAAAACCGCCCCTGCATTGTTATTGACTACCAGCGCTGCTTCGGCCCCTGTGAGACGGCAAATAAGTTCTTCCACATGTTCGTAGCGGTAGGCCCGGCGACCGGTTTGCAAAGAAAGTTCCAGATTGCAGAACGAACTGCTCACCTTCTGCAGCATTTCCGCTGCAGCCGCCGCCAACGGGGCCCGTCCTAAATTTGTATGCAAGAGCACACCGGTAGCATTAAAAACAGGATGAAAATTGGCCCTGGATTTTGTATCAACCTTTTTCCTGGCCTGTGAAGCAAGGGCAGCAGGGGAAAAATTTATACCTTCCAGTTGCCGGCCCGTTAAGGCCCTTTGAATAACAGCCCGTTTTTCAGCCACTACTTCCTGCACTGCTTCCACAATTAGATCACGTGGTATTTCCCTTTCCATTTCCTTCAAATCTGTTTCCTGCAAAATCTTATCTACAGCCGGCAAAAGACGTAAATACTTTTGCCTGAGCTGTTTATAATCCAGGGGCAATTTTTTTCCTCCTTCCTTTCTCTGTTTAATTATAGCCTGAAGCAGGTTTATTGGACAAGGAGGGAACCAGAAAAGCAGAGGCCCGGGGAGAACGTTATCATTCTATACCTTGTAGACAACATCGCCAATTTTTACCTTGTTGTCCACTTTCAGGCCGATGGCCTGCCCGGCCTGGGCAGTTTCAATATCCTCATGATCGATCTGCATGGATGCAACTGTCTGTTCAAAATCGCTGTCACTGCCCTTAAAAGCAATCCTGTCCCCAACGCTGATTGTACCCGTCAGCTCCAGCACTGCTACCGATACTTTCCCAAAATAATGGGTCACCTTGCCAATTTCATCCATATTGTATACCCCTTTCTAAAATATAATTTATCCTTTTACTAATTATAACAGACATCCCGCCAAGGAAAAATCGCGTTGCTATATTTTTCCTACATTTATTTTGCCTGATTACAAAATTCTCATTCCCCCTTTTTTTAAAACAGGACCAGGAACAACATTTTGGCAGCCCCCCCCAACCACCGGGCAGGAATAGGCACCGTGAAACTGGAAGTTATTTGTGGGTGTCCAGCCCTATACTATATAATAGAAATATAATGGAAATGCTTAAGAAAAATTTTAAGGGACAGGATGGAGGAAACTCGAAGCCTATGCTGCGGTCAAAGCGGGGGTTAATTTTTGGTGTTTTATGTTTAACTTTTGTTTCTGCTCTTTTTTTACGTACTTGTACAGCTGTTATTGCTGAAGATCTATTAAGGGATTTTGCCATACCGCCCACCTCTTTGGGGTTGATGGCCTCCGTTTTCTTTTATGCCTACGCTGTCGCTCAGATACCTGTAGGCATTCTTGCCGATCGGTTCGGTGTAGGGTGCACCGTTTTTGGTTTTGGGTTGTTGGGTGTTGCTGCCTCCCTATCCTTTGCCTATGCACCAAACATACAGGTTGCCACCTGGACCAGGCTGCTTACCGGAGCGGGTACAGCCGGCATCTTTATTCCAACGCTTAAATACCTTTCCATTGCCTACCCACCGCAAAAATTTGCCACCATGAGCAGTGTCATCAACGCTGCAGGCAGCATGGGAAGCATGCTTTCCACGCTGCCCATGGCCATCCTGGTAGAAAAAATAGGCTGGCGTCATTCCCTGGTCATCCCTACAGCAGTGATGTTTGTTTTGCTTTTTTTCGTCTGGTTTTTAATGAAACCACTCACAAAAACAACGGGAAAAACATTAAAAGTGAACTATGAAGGGACAAAAAGCACACAGGCAGCACCGCACAGTCAAAAGACCACCGTTGCTTTTTGGCAGCAACCGGTATTCTGGCCTTTTGCTATCTGGGCGTTTCTTGTTTATGGTGTCTTGCTCAGTTTTTCCAGCCTTTGGGGGGCTACATACCTGCAGGAGGTTTTCCATGTAAGCAGAAAAACCGCCGGCAGTCATTTAATGTTCGTCTTTATCGGTATGATCGCCGGGGGGGTGCTTTGGGGAGTGCTGTCTGATCGCGTTTTCAAGGCCCGTCGCCCCATCATGTTTATCGCCACGCTGGGCCAGCTGCTATTATGGCTGATCATGGTTCTTCTTTCCGCCTACCCCGGCCCCTTTTTAACATCCCTAATCTATTTGGCGATCGGCACCTTCAGCGTCGTTTTTCTCATTAACCTGAGCTGTGTAAAAGAGCTTTTTCCTGCCAACGTTGCAGCCACAGCCATGGGAACGGTAGACGCCTTTATGTTTTTTGGTGTTGCCTTTTTTCAAGGTATCACCGGTTATCTTTTGGATATAACTGCCAAAAACCATTCCTTCGGAACAGCCTTTCGCTATATCTTCATCCTCTACCTTATTGGCATTATTTTTGCTTTTCTTTTAATTTTGTTGATGCCTGAAACCTATCCCACTCACAAAAAAACCAGCTAACCCCGCGGTTTTTGCAAACCAGTTAAACGGGTTACCCGGCCATGGAATTATACCCCACACCCCTGTGGAGGGGGGTGTTTATTTTTCCGAAAATATGGTTTTTACCTGTATTTAATCAAAGCTCAAACGTTCTTTATGTTTGCAACCTATGCAAATTAAATCCACGTCACCGTCATTCCAAATCAGAACGACCCCCTGGTTTCCGTCACAAACCGGGCATTTAACGATATGGCTGTCAATTACCTGCGCCTCAAAAGTTTCATATTCCTCTTTCATTTATTCCTATACCTCCCGAACAAAAATCACCCCAAAAAACCCCTGCAATTATTGGCGGGAGTAGATGGGAATCGAACCCACCATGGGCCTCGTCAGCCCATCATTGGATTTGAAGTCCAAGGCGCCCACCAGGTGCACAACTACCCCCGTATACCCCATGAAACCTTATTATACCATGGTTTCTTCGTTTAATTATAAGCCTTTTATTATTTTAAAGCAAGTATATTTTACTTTCGTCCCCTTTATGTTTTTATGAACCGGATCCCCCTGTAATGCTTGCTGAAAACCCTGTAAATTTTACGCCAGCTTAAAACCTTAATGCCGTATAAAACCAAGAGCAGCAAGGAGCCAGCTTCAAGCCTGCTTCCCTTGTTATTTAATAAACCCTGTGCTAAAATGCTTGCACTGGAACGAGGGCACAAAAACAAAAATTGTATAATGTTTTTATGAAACATTTTTGCAGACCCTGTTTGCCGTAAGGACATTGTCCATCAATACACAGCCGGAGGTAGCCCCAATGAAAAAACATTTATTTTTGCAAGGTAATATTGCCATCGGTAAATCAACGTTATTACGGGAAGCCCTGTTGCCCCACCTGGAAGAGGTTGGCGGTTTCTATGTGCAAAGAATCTACAAAGACGATCAGCACATCGGCTTTCAATTAAAACCCCTCTGTAAAGCAACGGATTACCAACTGAACAGGCAGGTTGCCGGCCTGCAGAAAAAAAACTATTTTATTTACCATGATGAAAAAAAAGGAATGCAGATCCAGCTATCCATCTTTGAAAACGAAGGGGTACGCTTCCTGGAAAAAGCCCGGGGAAAAAAGAAAAAAATAATCCTGATGGACGAAATTGGCGGGGTTGATCTTTATTGCCCGGCCTTCGTGCAATCGGTAATGCAAATCCTCAACGGCCCCCAGTCTGCAATCGGTGTGTTAAAATTGGCACGCAACAGAAAAAGGCTGGACGGTAACTTTGCCAACCCTACAGAAAAAGAAAAGGAAGTAATGAAGAATATTTCCTGCATTAAAGAGCACCCGTTAGTCAAAATTTTGGAACTAGGACCCGGGAACTACCAGGAAGTGCAAACCCAGGTGCAGATCTTTCTCAAAAACATTTTACAAGTTTAACGGCGGCCACGGGGTTTTCTTAACTAAATTTTTGTACCGGTAAAAACCTGCCGAAAATTTCCCGCCTGCCTGTTTATAGTAAAATACCAATAGACACAGGCCCACTAACTGTCTTCTGCAGGGTTGTTTCCCTGTTTTCCCTTGGATAAGTCTGTTTCATTGTACTGCAGCAAAAAGCGTTGGGCCTTTGTCGCCAGGGGGGAACCTTTTTCTGCCAGCAGCAGGACTTTTTCCCAATGTTTGCGGGCCTCTTCCCCCTTTTCCCGGGAAAACAGATAAACTCCATAATAAAAATGGGCCTCCGGATTGTCTTCCTGCAGTTCAAAGCTATTTTGAAAATATTTCTCTGCAAGGGTTTCATCATTTAATATAAAAGCGGCAAGCAGTGCAATTTTTAAAGTTGCCGCTGATTCCAGGGGGTCCTCTGCGATAACCTGCAGCAAAAATTTTTTACTTTTTACAGCAAAGGTTTCTTTTTCCTGCAAACCCCTGCCCCAACAATGCATAGCCAGATCATAATAGATACTGCCAAGAGCAGCTTTATTTTCTAAATCAGCCGGATCCCCTTGCAGGTCTTTCTCCAGAATTTCAGCTTGTTCCTTAAGGCTTAAAATATATTCACCATCACCCGGGGAAGAAGCCATATTTCTTTTTCCACCCAAAAAATCAAAAAACCCGGCTGTCGCGCTTAAAAGCAAGCCTCCAACCAGCAGCGCAATAACAACGATGGATAATAGCTTTTTTCGGTATACTTTACCTTTTTTGAACATACTGTGTTCACCCTTCTATTTTTTAGCAGTCTCCGGGGACAAGCAAAGACCCGCAGTTTTCACAAAAAACATACTGCCCGGGCGTGAGCATACGCGCCCGGAAGGAAGAAGGCAAAGATACGTTGCAGATACCGCAAAGCCCCTGCTGCACAAGGGAAACACAGCGCCCCCCCCGGCGGGACATCTCTGTGTATTTCTTTAACAGGGCCCCGTCAATTTCCTGCCTTAAATCCTCCCGCCGCCCGTTCAGACCATGCAGTTTTCCTTGTGCTTTAACAGTATCCTTTTGGGCCTTTGCTTTCAACCGCTGTAGCTTTTCATGTTCTTTTTTCTGCAGTTTCTGCAAGGTTAAGACTTCCTGTTCCTCCCCTTCTATACTTTCCATAAGGAACAGAATATCATCTTCCAATTTGGATTTTTCTATCTGCTTGACCTGGGCTTTTTTCTCCAGTCCTTCCAGCTCCCTGACATTGTTAATTTCACCGCTATAGAGCTTCTGCTGCAACTTTGCCAGTAAATCAACGGTTGTTTGCAGTTCCAACTCCTTACGCCGTTGCTTTTTTTTTGCGGCCGCCAATTCTGCTTCTTCCTTTTTCAAATTTTCCTGGGAGGCCTGATAGTCCTGTTTTTTTTGCTGGTATTCTTTTGTGCTGGCAATGTTTTGCAGCCCCTGTTCCTGGTGTAAAATTTTTTGTTCCAGTTCCTGCAGCTGCCAAAGTTTTTGCAGCTGTTCTACATGTTGTTTCATTTTTTATGAAATCCCCTTTATAATACCAAAGATTATATAAAAAAAGATAGGACTAAACCTATCCTTTTTTCAGAGATTGCCAGAGGCTGCTTTGTTCCTGCAAAACAACCACCTTCGTTTTTAACCCCGCCAGTTTAATTTTTTCTTCCAGAAACCCGGCCAAAACCGGCAGTACAGGCCTTTCGGTAGCAGCATGTCCGGCATCAATGAGCGCCAAACCAGCCATCACTGCATCCTGGGCTGCATGAAATTTAAGATCCCCTGTAATGAAAACCTGCGCTCCGCTTTGCAAAGCAGCAGGGATATAGTCGGCACCACTGCCGCCTAAAACAGCAACTTTTTCAACAGCCATCTCCAAGTCACCGGCAACATTGAGGAAGGCGGGTTGAAGAAGTTTATTGCAACGTTGGGCCAGCTTTCTTAATGATATTTTTTCTGCCAGGCAACCTATTCTTCCCAGGCCCCAGGGCATCCCCCTGGAGGCTAAGGGATAAAGATCATAGGCTACCTCTTCATAAGGATGGGCTGCATAAAGAGCTTCCAAAACCCGCCGGCGACAACGACGGTAAAGGACTGTTTCCAGACGGTATTCCCGTACTTTTTCCAAAGTGCCGGGTGAGCCAATAAAAGGATTGGTGCCCTTTAATGGTAAAAAGGTTCCCATCCCTAAAAGCTGGAAAGTGCAATGGCTGTAGTTACCTATCCAGCCTGCCCCGGCTGCCGCAAGTGCATCCCTTACCTTATCTTCATGGCCTTCAGGAACAAAGACAACCAGTTTTTCCAGTTCATCCCCGCCGGTGGGGTAAAGGGGTTGCATTTTTTTTAATCCTAAGATTTCACCAAGGGCCTGGCCCACCCCCCGGGGGGCAACATCCAAGTTGGTATGGGCTGCAAAAAGGGTAATATCTGCCTTGATAGCCCGCATAACCAAGGCTTCCCGCTTGTTTAGCCCGTCCAGCTTTTGCAGCGGCCGGTAAAGAAAAGGATGGTGGGTAAAGATAAAAGAAATTCCCCTGGCCAGAGCGGCCTCCAACACCTCCGCATTAAAATCAAGCGCCAACAGCAGTGCCGGCTCTTTTCGGGACAAATCCCCCCATTGCAAGCC